>JAOAPX010000124.1 GCA_025463125.1 Acidobacteriota bacterium
CGCGATATACGCGTCGTCTAAAAAGCGGTCGATTTCGTATTCGGCGTCGGCGGTTGTTTTGCCGATCAAGTTTAGTTCGGCGCTGGCATCTTCGGTGTCGAGCCTTAAATTCGAGCTTTTCGCCTGATTTTGCAGTTTCTCGCCCAAAGATGTGTTTTTCTGCGTTTCGTTTTCGACGACGGCTTGCAGATTTTTTATTTTCTCGCGCAGGCGCATTCCGCCGACCAAGACCTCAGCGACTTCTTTGTCCATTCGCTCGACGACGCCGACGTTGCCGAAGCTCGTTCTCACTTTCGAGCCGACCGCGATGGGTTTGTTCGCCGCTTGCGCTTCATTATCCGTGTTTGAATCGTCCTGCGCGGCGAAAATAGACGATTTATTTTTCGCCTGCGGATTTTGAACTTTCGTTAAAATCGCCCGGTTAAGTTCGGCTTTTCGCGCCAGGCGTTCTTTATCGAGTTTTGCTTTGAGAGCTTTATCTTCGATAGATTGAACGAAAGTTTTCGACTGGCGGTCGAATTCCTCGATTGTCCGCGCGAGTTCCTGTTCAAACTGGCGGCGGCGTTCTTTTTCTTTTTTGCGCGCTTCTATGTCCAGAATTGCGTATTTCTGCGCGACGGCTTCGCGTTCTTCTTCGAGAGCGCGGCGCAAATCCGAGGCGTTTGTCGTTTCGGTTTGCAGCTGCCGCAAATAATTTTCGGCTTCCTTGGCGGAAATATCCAGATTGCGGCGAGCCGTTTCGATAACGTCGCTGCCGATTCCGAAACGCCTTGCGATCTCGATTCCAGAAGACGCGCCCGCGAGCCCGACCAGAAGGCGATAAGTCGGCTGCAGAGTTTTTTCGTTGAATTCGACCGAAGCGTTTATCACGTTTTCATCGTTTGCCGCGTAGATTTTAAGCCCTCGGTAATGCGTCGAGGCGATAACCTGCGCGCCGCATCTCCGGCGGAAATAATCGACGATCGCGACGCCGAGAGCCGAGCCTTCGTCCGGGTCGGTGCCGGTTCCGACTTCGTCGAGCAAAACCAGCGACGGCGAAACGCATTCGCGCATCATCCCGGCGATGTTCGACATATGCGATGAAAACGTCGAAAGATTTGCCGCGAGCGATTGATGATCGCCGATGTCCGCCAAAACCGATTTATAAAAGGGAATTCGAGCTTCTGTTGCGGGCACGGGCAAACCGGAAATCGCCATCAGGCTCAAAAGTCCTGCGGTTTTCATCACGACGGTTTTTCCGCCCGCGTTCGCGCCGGAAATTATCATCACGGGATTTTCCCCGGTTAAACGAAAAGAAACCGGCACGATTTCGTGTTCGCTTTCGCGCAGATTTTCTTCCAGAAGCGGATGACGCGCCTCGGTTAAATCGAGCGTTTCATCTTCGGAAATCTCGGGCACGATAGCGCGGAAAGAACGCGCGAACTCGACTTTCGCCTTGATAAAGTCCAGTTCCGCTACCGCTTCGACCGCCGCTTCGATCGCCGGAAGCTGATTTCTTAATTCTTCGGTCAGGCTGTATAAAATTCTGGCAACTTCGCGTTCTTCCTTGCCTTTCAAATTTTGCAGCTCGTTGTTGGCTTCGATCGCTTCGAGCGGTTCGACGAAAACCGTCGCGCCCGACGACGAAAACCCGTGCGCGACGCCGCCGACTTTGCCGCGAAAATCCGCTTTGACCGGAATGACGTAACGCTCGTTGCGCATCGTTACGATCTGATCCTGAATCGCGTCGCCCGCCGAGCGCATCGTGCTTTCCAAAGCTTTTTGCAAACGTCCGCGCTGATTGTTGATTTCGCGCCGCAATCGCGCAAGCTCCGGCGAAGCCGAATCATCGATTTCTCCGCTCGGCAAAAGTTTTTGATTGATTTTCTTGATCGCTTCAAACAAAGTCGGCGGCAAATTCTCGACCGTTCGCCAAAGCGTCGGCGCAAATTCCTTTTCCGGCTGAATCGCCGAGCGCGCGAACAGCGCTTGATTACAAAGCCGCGTGATTTCCAGAAGCGTCAAGGGGTCGAGCGTCGCGTTGCGAATGCGCAAAATCGCCAGCGCGTTTTCCGGTTCGGCGACTTCCGAAAAATACCACGAAACCTGTTTTTCTTCGTTAAGCCGAATCGTTTCGGCAACGGCGCGCAAATCGTTTTCGAGTTCCAGCCTGCTGGTTAAAGGGCGCAAATTTTCCAGCCGCGCATATCCCATCGGCGTTTGCGCGCGGCGCGCCACGAGCGCGAGAAGTTTTTCGTATTCTAAAGTTGAAAGCGATTGCATATTTTTAAGCGAAATAAAACTTAAGTGAAATAAAAGTTAAGTGAAATAAAAGCCTGCCCGTCACGAGAAGGAACGGAAAATTTTTCTATCCGAAAAGTTAAGGATACAAGAATAGAACTGACGCCCGCAATACGCGTTTATCAATGTTCGGGATTGTTTGAGAGCATTATATCTTTTAACTTTTTCATTCTTTAAACAATCGCGAATCAATTTCTCTGAATTTCACCTTTTACTCCTCGACCGCGACAGGCTCAAAGTTTTTTTTATTTAGATCTGTATTTAGTTGTATTTAGATAGAAACAATGGAACGCAAGTTGCTGAAAGATTGCTGAAACCTTTTGGAAAGCCTTTTATTACCGGGTTTAAGCCGTAAAATGTTCGTAATACATACTCAAACGGCGCGTCTGAAATTGGTTTCGATACAAAAAAACGTTCGGGAGCTTTTAGGAATGAATTACAAAACCCACAAAATACATTTCCAGCGAGTGCCGCTTTTATTTTTCGTCTTTTTGCTCGTTTTCTTTGCACCCTTCGAAGCGGCAGCAAACAATGAAACGGACAAGACCCGAAATCCGGCGGCGGATTTCGACGGCGACGGCAAATCCGATATTTCGGTATTTCGCCCGTCGGACGGCTACTGGTATGTGTTGAACAGTTCGGGCGGATATTCGTTTACTAAATGGGGATTGGCAACCGACACGCCCGTGCCCGGAGATTATGACGGCGACGGGCGAACCGATATTGCCGTTCATCGAAAAGGAACTCTGCTGCACGGCTTTATCGGTATCGCGGACAACGCCTGGTATATCCTTAGAAGTTCGGATAATACGGTTTCGGTCAATAATTGGGGAAAAGTTTCGGGTTATATATACGATAAGCCCGTTCCTGCCGATTACGACGGCGACGGCAAAACGGATTTAGCTATTTACAGGCAAAGCGACGCTATCGGCGCGCCGAGTTATTTCAGGATTTTGCAAAGTTCGGATAATTCCGTCGTTGAAAAAGAATGGGGAAGCACGACCGACGTTAAAGTTCCGGCGGATTACGACGGAGACGGAAAAGCCGATATAGCGGTTTACAGGGGTTACCCGCTTCCGGGAAATAATGAAAGCGGTTTTTGGTTTATTTTGCAAAGCTCTACGGGAAAGACAAAAATCGAGCGTTTCGGGCTGATGGACGATAAACCGGTTCCGGCGGATTATGACGGCGACGGGAAAACGGATATTGCCGTCTGGCGACAGTCGGACGGCAGATGGTATCGCATTAACAGCAGTAACGGCTCATTTGATACGACGCAATTCGGACTTGCGGAAGACAAAGCGACGCCCGGCGATTACGACGGCGACGGACGCGCGGATATTGCCGTTTTTCGTCCTTCCGAAGGCGTCTGGTATTTGCTCCGTTCAACAAGAGGTTTTACGGCGCAAGCGTTCGGTTTGAGCGGCGATCTGCCGGTAGAAAACGCTTTTATTCGTTAATTAGCTTTGAAAAATTAGCTTTGAAAATTAATTGGCTTTGAAAATTGAAAAGGCGATTTTTACGATTTTTAATTTACGGCGTTCCATTTCTATCCGCATATAACTGTCTTTGCTAATGAGGCGCGGAAAGTGATGAGGTTCTTAAAGTTGTATTAAGACATTTATTTCTCTCGTCGTCTCCGAGCTTTTCCCGCGTCCCTGTTGCGAAAACGTTAATTAGTTGCCAGGAAACGAGATCGAACTTCCGGCGTCGGCAGCATACAGGCTTCCTGTTTGCCGAACATCGCGTAGCGATATTTGGCGAAAAGCTTGTAAAAACCGTCGCGGATAAAGCCCGGTACAATTATCAAACGGTAAAACCAAGACCATCTGCCTTCGAGTTTTCTCGCGATTCTTAAAGCGGCGGTCGAATGCGTGTAAACTTTTCCGTCCTCGATCAGTATTACCGAATCGGTTTGCGCTTTGTCAACGCCGTTTTCCCGCAGCAGCTTTTCGCCTATTTCCGATTGCAGCGGGGCGAATTTAAAGTAGCCGGTTTTATCGCGCTCAATAATAAAATTCACCGACCCGTTACAAAAATTACAGACGCCGTCGAATAAGATAATTGCACTCATAATCTTAATTTTAGACGTTAAAAGACGATTGGTAAATACAAAAAAAATATTTGCAATTTGAAACCATTTCCATTATCTTTCCGTAAGAAGCATTCAAAACAGTTCTGAAACAACTGAGAAGACAAAACAGGTTGATTAATCTTTTGTATTCCCCTACTGACTTCTTTGTCTTTTTTATTTCTCCTTTAAAACTTTATGAAAATTAGGTTTATTTTACCGGCATTGTTGGCTGTAGGTTCGCTTTTTAGCCTATCGGCTTCGGCACAAAGTTACTCGATTACAAATGCGCGCATCGTTACCGTTTCCGGCGCAACCATTGAAAACGGAACGGTTGTCGTGCGCGACGGTTTGATCGAATCGGTCGGCGCGAATCTGAAACCGCCCGCCGACGCGCAAGTTTTTAACGGCAGCGGTTTAACGGTTTATCCCGGCTTTTTCGACACTTTAACAAGCCTCGGAATGCAAGCTCAGGCTGCCGCGACCGGGCGAGGTCAGGGCGGCGGACCAGCCGCGCAGGCTCAAACGCCGCAAAACGTTTCGAATTCAAATTACGCGGGCGGTCTGCGTCCCGAAGAATCGGCGATCGACGAGCTCAAAGCGGGCGAAGCCCAGTTTGAAACAAACCGCAACGCAGGTTTTACGACGGTCGTAACGGTCGGGCGCAGCGGGATTTTCAACGGTCAATCGGCGGTAATCAATTTAGCCGGCGACAGCGTCTCGTCGATGGTCGTCAAAACGCCTTTTGCCGAACACGTTTCTTTTACGACGATTCGCGGAACTTACCCGTCGTCGCTGCTCGGAACGTTTTCCGCTTTAAGACAGATGCTTTTAGACGCGCAGCGCCACCAGGAATTGCAAAAATTGTACGCGGCAAACCCGGTCGGCATGAAGCGCCCGGAAGATGATAAATCGCTCGAAACTTTGATCTCGGTCTTGAACGGGCAAATGCCGATTGTTTTCAACGCCAACCGGGAGATTGAAATCATTCGCGCGCTTGACCTGGCAAAAGAATTTAATTTGAAAGCGATAATCGCGGGCGGACAGGAATCTTGGAAAGTCACAGAACGTCTGAAAACGCAAAAAGTTCCGGTGCTGCTTTCGCTTAATTTTCCGAAACGCACCGCGGCGGCTTCGGCTGAAGCCGATCCGGAAAGCATAGACGTGCTTCGGCTGCGCGCCGAAACGCCGAAAACGGCAGCGAAACTGGCGCAGGCAGGAGTTAAGTTCGCGTTTCAATCGGGCGGATTGACGACGCTCAACGATTTTTACGCGAACGCCGGAAAATCCGTCGAAAACGGTTTGTCGAAAGACGCGGCGGTTCGGGCGATGACTTTGAGCGCGGCTGAGATTTTAGGCGTTGAAAATCGTCTCGGTTCGATTGAAAAAGGCAAAATCGCTAACTTAACCGTTGTTCGCGGCGACATTCTCGGAAAAGATAAAACCGTCACGCACGTGTTTGTTGACGGTAAGTTGTTTGAACAAAAAGAAAAACCGGCGACACCGGCGGGCGGGCGCGGCGCGGCTGGACGCGGCACGACGCCTGACGCTGCTACGGCTGTCTCCGCAATTGCGGCGGTCGGCGGCAATTACAGTGTTACGATCGACATTCCGGGACAGCCTTTGAGCGGAACGTTTGCATTTACGCAGCAGGGCGCGATTTTATCAGGCACGATACAAACGCAGCTCGGAACTTCGCCGATCAAAGACGGCAAAGTGACGGCGGAAGGCTTTACTTTTTCTTCGAGCGTCGAATTCGGCGGCTCGACCATCGAAATCATCGTCAAAGGCACGGTTTCAGGCAATCAAATCAGCGGCACGATTGACTCGCCGCAAGGAGCGATTCCGTTTTCAGGAACGAAAAATCCGTAAGTGACATTTCCGTCGCCGGCTGAAAACCGATGACGGATCTTTCAGATGATATCTGCTAACAATATGAAGAAAATAACGACTCTTTTCTTAACGATTTTATTTATTGCAACGGTTTCGGGCTCGTCCGTTTACGCTCAGGCGCAAAAAAATGAAGTTTTAATTCGCAACGCAACAATTTTGACCGCCTCGCGCGGCACATTGCAAAACACGGATATTCTCATTCAAAACGGAAAAATCACGAAAATCGGCACCAACTTAAAAGCTTCGGCAAACGCGATCGTTTTTGACGGTACGGGAAAATTCGTGACGCCCGGCATCATCGACGCTCACTCGCACACGATGCTCGACGCGATCAACGAAATTTCTTCGAGCGTTACGTCGATGACCAACGTTCGGGACGTTTTAAATCCGACGGACATATCGATTTACCGCGCGCTTGCCGGCGGCGTGACGACAGCAAATCTGCTTCACGGTTCGGCAAATCCGATCGGCGGGCAAAACACGGTCGTGCGTTATAAATTCGGTCGTCCCGTTGAAGAATTCGTTTTTCCGGGCGCGCCTCCGGGAATAAAATTCGCGCTCGGCGAAAACCCGAAACGCATCGGCTCAAACCCGCAGCCCGGACAAACGCCGCGCTACCCGATCACGCGCATGGGCACGATGGAAGTTATCCGCGACGCTTTTATCCGCGCACGCGATTACAAGCAGTCATGGGACGATTTCCGCGCTAAAAAGACCAGGGTTCAGCCGCGGCGCAATCTCGAACTCGAACCGCTCGTTGAAATTCTCGAAGGCAAACGCCTTGTCCATGCTCACGGCTATCGTTCGGACGAGCATCTGAATTTGCTTTTGATCGCCGACGAGTTCGGGTTCAAAATTCAAACTTTGCAGCACGCGCTCGAAGCTTACAAAATCGCGCCGGAAATCGCTAAACGCGGAACGGCGGCTTCGGTTTTCGCCGACAGCTGGTCTTACAAGCTCGAAGCTTACGACTCGATTCCGTATAACGCGGCGATTTTATGGAAAAACGGCGTTAACGTTTCGATCAATTCCGATTCCGACGAACGCGCGCGCCGTCTTAATTTAGACGCGGCGAAAATAATGAAATACGGCGGCGTTCCCGAAGAAGAAGCCTTGAAAATGATTACCCTTAACCCGGCGAAACAGCTCGGAATCGACAAGCAAACCGGTTCCGTCGATATTGGAAAAGATGCCGATTTAGTGATTTGGACGGCGCACCCGTTCAGCGTTTATTCGCGTCCGGAAATCACGATGATCGAAGGAACGGTTTATTTCGATCGCGGAAGAGACGTCTTACAACGCGCCGAAATCGCCAAAGAACGCGAAGCGCTCGAAAAATTGGACGTAAATAAAGCTCCGGGAAGCGGCGCGACGCAGCCGCGCGTTCCAAGCGAAAGAAGAATCGAAGAACGCGACGAAGCCGATCTCGTCAACGGAGGAAATCATTAAAATGAAAATTACGAATTACGAATTACGAATTGCTAAAAGCGTTTCGCGCATTGGCGCAGCCCTTTTGGTTTGCGGTTTGGCGTTTCTGAATGTCTGGGCGCAAAACGACGGCTCGCAGCAAAATCAAACCGGAAAAGCCGGAACTTTTGCCATTACGAACGCGCGAATCGTCACGGTGTCGGGCGCGACGATCGAAAACGGAACCGTTGTTATCCAAAACGGAAAAATCGCGGCGGTCGGCGCCAGCGTTACAATTCCGGCGAACGCCGAGCGTATTGACGGCAAAGGCTTGTCGGTTTTCCCCGGGATGATCGACGCCTCGACGAATCTCGGGCTGGCGGAAATTTCCGGCGGCGTTCCGGCATCGGTCGACGTTGCGGAGACCGGCTCGATGAATGCCAACGCGAAAGCTTATACAGCCGTTAACCCGCATTCTTCGCACGTTAACGTGACGCGCGTCAACGGCATCACAACCGTTCTTTCGATGCCGGTCGGCGGTTTGATTTCCGGTCAGGCGACCGTTATAAACCTGAACGGCTCGACGCAGTCGGAAATGGGAGTCGTGCCTAATTTCGGTCTGGTGATTAATTTCCCTCGAATTTCGACTTTCGGCGGATTCGGCGGCGGATTCGGCGCGCCGCCGGTTGAGTTCGGCGAAGCCGTCAAGCGGCGCGATACGCAGATCGAGGAATTGAAAAAAATCTTCAAAGACACGGAAAACTACGCCCGCGCGAAAGAAGCTTACGCCAAAGACAAAACCTTGCCTTACCCGGCGACCAATCTCCGGCTTGAAGCGATGATCCCGTATATTCGCGGCGAGCGTCCGATTTTGTTTACCGCAGAGCGCGAGCGAGACATTCGCGGCGTTGTGAAATTCGTCGAAGAGACGCGCGTAAAAGGCGTTATCGTCGGCGGGCAGGAAGCCTGGAAAGTTGCCGACGGTTTAAAGAAAAACAACATTCCGGTAATTTATACGAACATTTACAACTTGCCCGTGCGCGACGACGATGCTTACGATTTTCTTTTCGAAGCCCCTTCGAAATTACAGCAGGCGGGCGTTCGCTTCGCCATTTCGACCGGAAACGACGGCGCGGAAGTGCGCGATTTGCCGTATCACGCGGGACTTGCCGGCGCTTACGGTTTGTCGAAAGAAGAAGCCTTAAAAAGCGTGACGCTTTACCCGGCGCAGATTCTCGGAATCGCCAATCAATTCGGGTCGATCGAAACCGGTAAAACGGCGAATATCGTCGTCGCCGACGGAGACATTTTAGAGCCGCGAACGAATATCAAATATTTGTTCATCAACGGTCGAATGCTTCCTTTAACCAGCCGCCACACGGAACTTTACGAATCTTTCAAAGATAGAAAATAAAGAATTCCGTTTTTGCTGAAACGACGGCACAAAATAAAAAAAAGAGACTCTAAGCTAACCGCTCGGAGTCTCTTTTTTATTTTGTTATCTGATAAAACTAAAAAATCTAATGGATTTTTAGCTTAATTCTTCAGCTTTCTGCGGAATGTTTTCGCCGGCGGGAAAGAATTCCAGCGAAAGGGAATTGATGCAGTAGCGCTGACCGGTTGGCGGCGGACCGTCCGGGAAAACATGCCCTTGATGCCCGTCGCAGCGCGCGCAGCGGGTTTCCGTCCGAACCATCCCGTATTTCGTGTCGCGTAATTCTCTGATGTGCCGCTTGTCAAACGGTTCGTAAAAACTCGCCCAACCCGTGCCGGACGGAAATTTTGAACCGGAGCTGAAAAGCGGCAATCCGCACAAGCGGCAGGCGTAAACGCCCGCTTCTTTATTGTCGAGCAAACTGCCGCAAAACGGCGCCTCAGTTCCGTGATTGAGTAAAATATCAGCTTCTTCGCCGGTTAATCTCCGCGCTAAAACTTCGCGAGCTTCGTCGGAAATCGGCGTGATGTCGTAGCCCGATTCGGAGATCTGTTTATCGATTTTTGTTTCCGGTGTCATAACGTTAATTCTCCTTTACTTACATAATGTATTTAACAATGCCGTTACTGTTTGATGCAACTTAAATTGACTGAAGCCTTATTTTTGTTCCAGCTCTTTTATTTTCCTGGTTAATTCGCGGATTGCTTTCGCCATATCGCCGAGCCGTCGATATGCGGCGGTCGATCGCAGCCATTCGCGATTATCGAAAGCCGGAATTCCCGAAAGGATTTTGCCGTTTTCGACGTCGTGGCTGGTCGCGGATTTCGCCGTAATAACAGCGTCGTCGCCGATCTTTAAATGTCCGGCGATGCCGACCTGACCGGCTAAAATCACTCGTTTGCCGATAACCGAGCTTCCTGCAAGACCGGTTTGCGAGCAAATTAAAGCGTCTTCATCGATCGTACACGAATGACCGATCTGCACGAGATTATCGATCTTTGCGCCGCGCTTTATGCGGGTTTCGCCGACCGAGGCGCAGTCGATCGCCGAATTCGCGCCGATTTCCACGTCGTCTTCGAGCACGACGCGCCCGGTTTGCGGAATTTTCAGCCAAGCCTTTTCTTCGGTTTTCGCGTAACCGAAACCGTCCGAGCCGATCGTCGTATTATTGTGAACGATGCAGTTTGCGCCGATCTCGCAGTTTTCCCTGACGGAAACGCCCGAATGAATTACGCAATTGGCGCCGATTTTTACGTTTTCGTAAACGGTCGCGTTCGGATAAATCTTGACGTTTTCGCCGATTTCGCAGTTTGCGCCGATGACGACGTTGGCGCTGATTTCGACGTTTTCGGAAATCTTCGCCGTTTCGTCTATAACGGCTGTGCGGTGAATCGACGCTGAAATTTCGGGCTGCGGGTTAAATACGCGCAAAGCCCGCGTGTATGCGAGATAAGGGTCTCTGACGCGCAAAACGGCGATGTCTTCGCGCTCTAATTCGACATTTTCATTTAAGAAAATTGCGCTCGCCCGCGTTTCTTTTATCTGCGGCGTGTATTTCGGATTGGCGAGAAACGTAATTTGCCCGTTTCGCGCTATGTCGAGTCCGGCGGCTGATTCGATTTCTAAATCAAAATCGCCTTGTGCAATGGCTGAATTTGTCAGCGCGGCTAGTTCGGAAAGTTTCATACAATATGTTCTTGAAAAATAGTATAGCGATATGTAACACTATTTTTGCAAACAAATCGACCTACGCAAAGTTTCCAACCTTTGTTATCTGAGCTTTCCCCTGATCAAAATCGACTATAGCGAGGAAAAGTATTATGAGTGAAACAGGAACTAATCAATCGGAGAAGAAATACACAGCCGAGGAATATTTAACGATGGAAAGACGTAATTCAACAAAAAACGAATTTAATGACGGACATATTTTGGGAAAAGCCACCTCAAATCGCTGGCATAACTTAATCAGCACGAATGCGGCGATCGCTATCGGCAGCCGCCTGCATAATCATAAATGCGATATTTATGTAAACGCGATGTGCGTTAAACTTAAAAATAACCGCTATTGTTACCCGGACGTAATCATAGTGAACGGCGAGCCGAGCTTTGCCGATCAGCAGCAGGATATTCTGATGAATCCGACAATTATCGCGGAAATTTTTTCGAATAAAACGAACACGACCGATAAAAACGAAAAACTTGAAAGCTATCTGGCAATGGACAGCATTCGCGAATGTCTGCTTATCAAGGAAGACGAAATGCGCGTCGAGCACTACGCCAAGCAAAACCCGAAACAGTGGATTTACCGCATCTATAACGAGCGCGACGACGTTATCTCGCTCGAATCGGTCAACTGCAAGCTTTCTCTTCAGGAAGTTTACGCTTCGCTCAAGTTCAAACAGCCGGAAGCCAGTTCAACGGCGTCAAAGTAAAGTTGAAAAATATTTTGTTTGATCCGCACCGTGAAATCTCTTCTCGGTGCGGATTTATTTTTTTAAGGAAATGTAAATTGATTTAAGCAGATTTTTTATCAGTAAATTTTTTATCAGTAGATTTTTCGAGCCGCGTTCGCGCGTTTTGGAAATTTTCCCCGCGAAATAAGTTATACAAACGAAAAATAATTAAAAGGGTTTGAGAGAAATTACAACAAATTCACCGGATCGATTTCGACGTTGATAATTTTCAAATCGCAGAATTTTTCCTGGGCTTCGTGAAGAGCGAAATCGAGCGTTTTACGCAAATCAGCGCGGTTTCCCGCTTTTATTAAAATTTGCAGGCGAAACTCGCCTTTCAGACGCGTCAAAGGCGCGGGCGCGACGCCCAGGATTCGGCATTTGTTTTCAGTGTTTACGGCGTCGAGACAGTTTTTTAAAATCTGCGCGTTGTCGAAAGCGTAATTGTAATTCGGATGTTTTATCAAAACGGAAGCGAGCGCGATAAACGGCGGGTACGAAAGTTTTTTCCTGAACTCGATTTCTTCGGCGTAAAACGAATCGTAATCCTGCGCGCAGGCGTGGAGCAGCGCGTAGTGTTCCGGGTGATAAGTTTGAATAAGCACGCGACCCTGCAAATTGCCGCGCCCGGCGCGCCCGGCGACCTGCGTTAAAAGCTGAAAGGTTCGTTCGGCGGAACGGAAATCCGGCAGAGCCAGACCGGCATCGACCGAGATGACGCCGACCAGCGTGACGTTATGAAAATCGTGACCTTTAGCGAGCATCTGCGTGCCGACGAGCATATCGATTTCACCGGCGCTGAATTTGTCGAGAATCTTTTCCAGCTCTTTTCGCCGCGCGGTCGTGTCGCGATCAACTCGCGCGATTCGCAAGCTTGAAAACTTGCGCTTCAAAATATCTTCGATCTGCTCGGTTCCTTCGCCGACGAAAAACAAAAACTGACCTTTGCAGCCCGGGCAGCTTCGCGGCGCTCGTTCGCGGTGATTGCAGTAATGGCAGACGAGTTTTCCCTCGCGTTTATGAAACGTCAAAGTGATGTCGCAGTTGCCGCAGCGAATCGTTTCGCCGCACGAACGGCACAAAACGAACTGCGAATAGCCGCGCCGATTTAGAAGGATTATCGACTGCTCGCCGCGGCTGTGCGTTTCTTCGATAGCTTCGACGAGCGCCGGAGAGAATGTGGCGTCTTTTCCGAACGCTTTAAAAATATCGCGCATATCGACGATTTCAGCCTTCGCCATCGGGCGATTGCCGACGCGGTTTGCGAGCCTTGCGTATTCGTATTTGCCGGTTTGCGAGTTGTGAAAAGATTCGAGCGCGGGCGTCGCGGAGCCGAGAATGACGACCGCGCCCGCGTAGTTTGCGCGAACGACGGCGACGTCGCGCCCGTGGTAAAAAGGCGATTCGTGCTGGCGGTACGAGCCGTCGTGCTCTTCGTCGATGATAATCAAGCCGACGTTTTGCAGCGGCGCGAAAACGGCGGAGCGCGTGCCGATAACGATTCTCGCCGCGCCTTTTCGGATTCTGCGCCACTCGTCGAAACGTTCGCCGGTTGAAAGATTCGAATGCAGAATCGCCACTTCGTCGCCGAAAACGGCGCGCAGGCGGCGCGAGAAAACCGGCGTCAAAGCGATTTCCGGCACGAGCATCAGCGAAGATTTGTTTTTGGCGAGCGCGTTTTTCATCGCCCGAATATAAATTTCCGTTTTGCCGCTGCCCGTTACGCCGTGAAGCAGAAACGCTTTGTATTTCTCGGCGTCGAGCGCGTTTTCGATTTCGAATAAAACCTTCGTTTGTTCATCGGTCAAAATTAAATCGAGAATTTCCGGCAGCTTCGCGTCCGACATAGGGTCGCGCATCACTTCCTGCACGAAAATTTCCAGAACGCCGCGCTTTGCTAAAGTTTGAATCGAAGACGCGCCGACGTCGGCTTTTTCGATCAGTTCGGTGAAAAGCATCTCGCCGTTTGAATTTAGAAGCGTTTCGATAATTTTCGTTTGCGAACCGGTAACGGGCTTGGCGTTTGTCGCGTGATTTTCCGGCGGCAGAAGGCGAACGGCTTTTCGGCGTTTCGGTTTGACGTGAGAAGTTAAGGTGCGGTGAAATGTTCCAGCCCAGCCGGTTTTTACCAGTTCCCGAACCGCTTTTTGTGATTGCGTCGTTCCGAAATTGTTTGCCAGCTCGCGAGCGGAAGCTTCGCCGTTCGTCGCTAAAAAACGCAGAAGCCGGACTTTAATCGTCGTTGCGGTTGAAATTTTAATTAATTCGTCGCGTCCCTTCGCGGTGACGGAAACGATTTGTTCGCTGGCTGAATTAATTCCCGCCGGCAGCGAAGCTTTCAAGACTTCGCCCCACGAAGATGCGTAATAATCGGCTGTCCACTGCGTAAGCCGCAGAATTTCCTCGGTAATCAAAGGCTCTTCGTCGAGCAATTCCGAAACTTCCCTGATGGCGTCTTCTTCTATCTCGATTTCTTCGCTGAGCCGCGTGTGGAGCGCGACAGCGTAACCCGTGATCTGGCGTTTGCCGAACGGGACTAAGAGACGCGCGCCGATTTTAACCGATTCGCGAAGTCCGAACGGCAGACGATACGTGAAAGTCTGACGCAGCGGCAAGGGAAGCGCGACTTCGACGAATTCAGGTGTTGTTTCGGCATCGAACGGGCGAGAAAAAAAAGATGCGGATGAATCGCTTTGAGCCGACTGTTTATTCATTCCCGGTTTTGCCTGTGCCTGTATTTTTATCCATCACCGATCCTTCTTCGCGCATCCTTTTTTATATAATAGAATGATAACCTAGTTGGAACTTTTTAGAAAAATTACTGTCTAATAAAATTATGGATACGTTTCTGCAGAAAAAAGAAGAAAAAAAAGGCATCAGCAAAGTTTTTTTAGTCGGTGTTCTTTTCGGCGCGGCGGTAATCGGCTCGGTGATCTGGCTTTTAACTTTTCAGCCGACGGCGGAAGAACAAAAAGCGAAAATGATGGAAGGATTTTTTCTCGAAGGCACGCCGGAATTCGATAAGTTAACGAAAGACATCGTTATTTCCACTGATTTCGAACGCACAACCGAATCGCCGACCGGGCTCGGAACAATTCAAATGACGATTCGCGGAAAGATTCGCAATAAAGGCGAAAAAACTTTAAACGGCTTAGAGGTAAGCGTCGGTGTAATCGATACAAAGAAGAATCTTTTGAAAGAGAAAAAAGTTTTGTTCGTGCCTAACCAGCAGCCGACGCTCGAACCGCAGCAGATACTTCCGGTTACGGTCGCCGTCGACGGCTTTTCGCCCGAAGACGAACGCGCAAATGTGCGGTGGAAAGTAACGGCGATAAAAACTCAATAAACGGTAGACGATGAACGGTAAACGCTGAATGCCGAATTAAAAACAGGAACGCTTTTATTCGACGTTACCCGGTTTCTTTTGCAAAAAGCTCTTCGAGTGATTGTTTGACCGGTTGAATGGAAACGAGTTTTCCGCCCGACGGTTTGATTATACGCAAAACCGCTTCGATATCCGATTCATCCTGCACGTGAATGTTCGCGCCGTTCGGTTTGGCGTAAATTTCAGCAGTCGGAACGTCCGCGATAAGCGTTTGCAGACGTTCTTTCGAAACGCCTTTGACGTTTATTTCAAAAATTTGCCGCTCGCCGCCGCGCGTCAAAAGATCATCGAGCTTGCCGGTCGCCGCAAGTTTTCCTTTTCTCAAAATCGCCACGTTATCGCACAAAGCCTCGATGTCGGACAAAATATGCGTTGACATAAAAACGGTTTTCCCTTGCTCGCGCAGCTCCGCGATCAGCTCGCGAATTTCGCGCCGCCCGATCGGATCGAGCCCGCTCATCGGTTCATCGAGAAAAACGATTTTCGGGTCGTTGATCAATGACTGCGCCAGCCCGACGCGCTGCTGCATTCCTTTGGAAAATTTTCTGAGCTGTTTGTTCCAATCTTTTTCGTCCAGACCGACTTTGGTTAAAAGCTCTTCGGTGCGTCGTTTGCGCTCGGCGGAATCCAAGCCGAACAGCTCGCCGAAATAATTCATCAATTCGCGCGCCGTTAGATAATCGTAAAAATAAGGGTTTTCCGGGCAATAACCGATCGAAGCGTGCATCTTAACGTCGGTAATATCTTCGCCTAAAATCTTTGCGCCGCCCTCGGTCGGAAAAATCAGACTCATTAAAATTTTAATCGTCGTCGTTTTTCCCGCGCCGTTTCCGCCCAAAAAACCGAAAATCTGATTGCTTTCGACCTTCAAATTCAGCCCGTCAAGAGCGCGAACTTTTTTCTTCTTCCAAAAGCCGACCTCGTAATCCTTGGTTAAATTTTCGATTTCTACAATGTAACTCATAAATAGTTTTCCTTTTGCGGGTTTTACTTGCGAATTTTACTTGCGAATTTAACGCGCGGGAATTTTTGTTGTCTGTAAATCCAACTTAACTTCGCAAATTTCTTTGTCTAAAATATACGCCGCGCCGCTCGGATCGATGAGATTAAAAGCGTTATCTACCCGAAAATCTTTGCCGGAAGGCAGCTTTATATTTTTTAAGAGCGGTAAAATCTCGCTCCAACCGTTCGCGCAGCGATTTGTTTTATCCCGGAAGGTTTTCAGCGCCGAGCGAATCGCGTCGCGTTCGTCTAAAGAATCGAGCTCGAGCAGGCGAAGCGCGGCGCTTTCTTTGGTTTGCTGATCGGCGGCGGATTCGCTCATTTGCGTGTAAATCGAGCGGGCGGTTTCGCGGCTGCCGCCTTCGGATTTCATTTTCGCCCTCATCAGCTTCATCCATGCGGGCGCGTCTTTTATCGCCGAACCTTTATCGTAACTTTCGGCGGCTTTCTCATAGTTTTTTAATTTCCAATGCGTGTAGCCGAGGTAATGATAAAGCCGCCAATTGTCGGGATTATCGGCAATGCCTTTTTCAGTCAGCGCGACGGCTTTTTCCGGGTCGATCGCCGGGAGCACGTTCGCGCCGTATTCGTAAACCGCCGTAAATTTCGGGTCTAAAGTGGTCGCGTTATCAAGATACGGATACAAAAGACGCGGATTTAAATTTTGTAAATTGTCGATGTTGATGTTTGTGTCCGAACTTTTCACAAGTTTGTCGCCGATGTATTGCAGCGATTGCATCCAGTACCAATCGGCGATCAAGCCTTCGAAGCCGAGCGCGTAGCCTTTCAAATTCGCGCCCTGCAAAGCCGAATCCGTATCGGCGTAGCCTTCGGGAAGCGGCGGGCGATTGATTTCCAGAAATCTGCTCAGACCGAAAATCGCTGAAAAGCCCAGCAGAACGACGCCGATCAGAACGGATGTTTTTATGCGATTGGATTTCATTTTTATTTGAAGTTGCGCCGGCTGAAAACCAGAATCGTTAGCGAAAGAAGAATTGCGGCGTAAACAAGCGCGTAAGCGAACGCGCCGCCGAGCATCGAGACGGGCGGAGCTTCCCCGTTTGCCGCGTTGGTTATGAAACTGAAATGCGAGAGATTCGGCAATACGTAATAAATCGCGTTAAAAAAGACTTTCGCCGCGCCCGAACCGAGATTTTCGGCGAAATCACGCAAAGAAGCGCTGAAATGTCCGATTATAAAAATTAGAAACGTCAGCAAAGCGGAAAGCGCGGGCGACGAGAACGAGGAAAATAAAATAGCGACAGCCGTTAAAATCGTCAGCTCGAAAAAGACGAGCGCAATCGAGCCCCAGATGGAAAAAGCCAGCTCGTAGCCGCCGACATACAAAAGCGCGAGCGAAACGCCGCCGCCCATTATCAGCACGTTGACCAGAAGCGTCAGGCACAAGCCCAGGTATTTCCCGATAATAAACTCGCCGCGTCCGACGGGTTTTGAAAAAACGGCGTAAACCGTGCGCTTTTCAATCTCTTTGCTGACCAGGCTGACGCCGACGAAAATCGCGATAAACGCGCCGAAAACAAGCATCGCGCTCAAGCCCAGGTTAACGATTGTCCGCGCTTCATGCCCGGCGGTCAATTCACCGAGAAAAACCGCGCTCGCCGTAATCAGCAGAACAAATACGACCAGATTATATAAAACGCGGTCGCGAACTGCTTCGCGAAATGCATTGCGGGCGATTACAAAAATTCGATTCATTGATTCAGATGCTATACGGAAATGAGAAAGTTTTTCGGCAGGATTTAAGGATCAATCCGATTCATTTTATATCAGGCAAGCGAAAATCTCAATTTTAAATTTGTTTATAAACAAGCAAAAATCTCGCAGATATTATTTCAATCTACGAGACCTTAAAACTTTACCGGAGTTTTGCAAAAAGAGTTGTGCGAGTTTTTATAAGAGATTGTATTTTTGATAACTCGCTGTTTAATGACCGTGCGAAAAAAGGTGCGTCTGAACGTCAGGATTTCCTTTGCGCCACATAACCGTGTCGAGAAAATAATGGTGAATGTTTATAAAAATCCAAAACAAAAAGAGAAACAAAGAGGTGCCGAATATCTCTTTCGAATAATTAATATTTGCGTTTAACCATTCCGGCAGCAGCCAGAAAGCTATATAACCGAGCGCCAATCCGATAGCTATAAAAAGACCGAATCTGAGAGACGGCTTGATATCCGATGAAATCGAGCGGCTGCGGTTTACCTCGAATCGCCAGACGACGGTTAAATACTGAATCGAATGGAACATCGGAATCCACAGTAAAACGATTGGGTCGCGAATCAAAAGCCACGCATATAAACTTACAGCATAAGCTATCAGTCCGTTCCAAGCGGTTTTTCGACCTTCAACTGCGCGCTGACGCAATAAATTAAAAAGTTTGATAAAGGTGAAAGCGCAAACCGCGCCTGCAATAATCAAAACATATATTGAAACCGGAACGGCGAAATATGAGATTTCGAAATATTTCGGGTCGGGTTTATCAATCAGATAATTAATCAAGCACCAGGAAAATATCCATGTGCTGAAGGCATTATGCAGAAGCGCTTTTTTTTCCTGTTCGGTATAAAAAGCTTTTTTCAAAACCGCATCCATCATCGCCATTCCGTAACCCTGTTTGACGTAATGCCAGCCGACCGAGAAAAACATCAGGTTTGCGGCAAATCCAAGAATGCGAGGCATTTCGAAAAGAACGGTGACAGCGAAGAAAGCCACTAAGGCGAGAGGCACGACAATGCCCGAAATAATATAACGCAGCCGTAAATCCTTCGGGTAGGAAGTTATCTTTTTGTGAAAATTCCGGTAGAAAATCTGGTACGAATAAGCAAAATGCGGATGGTTGATTATATTGGCTAACGCAAAAGTAATAACGTAAGACTGCATCTGCCCGCTTTCACCCGTAAAAAGCATACGTAAAACGAATAATCCGAAGATCGAACCGCCGCCCAACAAAAGAAAATCCGTCAGAGGGCTGAATAGAGATTTTTCCTGTGAAACTTTCGGGATTGATAAATCTGAAACTGCTGTGCTCATATTTTCACCTCAGAGAAAGTGTAAAAAAAAGCAGAGAGTATATACCCTCTGCTTTTTAATTAAGTTTTTATAGTTAATTACGGAGCCGGAGCTGGAGCTGGAGCAGTCGCTGTACCCGGAGTCTGACCTAAAGCAGTAGCGCTGCCGACGGTTAACGTACCCGTTGCCTGCGTCATGGTAGCTGCTGTTGCTGCTTCTGTGTATACAACACCCTCAGTTTCAATACCGAATCTGCGTGTTCCGGTTGCAGTGATACCGCTGGCTGTAACAGGCTCTGCTAATACAGCGAATTTTGCGGCTGTTCCTGATGCTGCATCTACTTGTGATGAATTGAATTTGTAACCGCTCTTTTCAACGTTTGCATCGGCTGCGCCTAAAACAGCATCAACTAAATTTGCAGTTCTCAATCCTGTAAAAGTTGCAAAATTGCCGTTTCCGCTTGTTGAAGCGTAAGTCATTTGAGCACCGTGAAGCGTACGCATTGAAGAAATTGCCGAACCTTCATTGGCTGAACGACGCGCGGCAAGCAAGTTCGGGATGGCGATGGCGGCGATGATGCCGATGATAACGACGACGATTAATAATTCGATAAGCGAGAAACCTTGTTGATTCTTTTTCATTTTAATTCACAATCTCCTAAATTTTGGGTTGTTTGTTTGGTTGTTTAATCTTTTACTACCATGTGGCAGGCGTGAATAACTAGTACAAAGAGCGTGCCATAATGTTTTTGAGCCGCGTAATAGCGCGGGATGCCGATGTTTATTAAGGTTTAGGATGCTTTAGGGAATTGCCCGGCAAATCTTAATGAATATTAAAAAACGTCAAATAACAGTTTTTGGTAAAACTTCGCTGACATTTTTTGTCAATTCCGAGCGGAATTTGCGGATTTGCGCGAAGAAAAATGAAAAAGAGATTTGGAGATCGGTTAAAAATCAAAAAGGAAGAAGCTTATTTACATTGCTTCTTCCTTTTTGATTTTCTTTGTTTTTAACCCGGCTCATTTTTTTAAGCGGGGCAAATTTATGTGAAAAAAACAACGATTTACACGTTAGACGTTTTTAATCGCTGTTTCTCATCTGGGCGGAAAGCGTGCGAATGCTGTGTTTGTCGAGCAAATGGCGCAGCGAGCGAACCTGCATTTGCAGAAGTTCCGCGGCGCGGGTTTGATTGCCGCTGGTTTTGCTTAAAGCTTCGACGACGTAGGTTTTTTCCAGGTTGTCGAGATGCGCCGCTAAATTTATGCCTTCGTCGGGCAGATCGAATTCGGCTTTAATGCGAGCCGGGTTGTAATTTGTGACGTGTTCGGGCAAACGTTCCGGCTGAATCTCGTCGGTTCGCTCGAGCGCTACGGCGCGTTCGATCGTGTGTTCCAGCTCGCGAACGTTTCCGTGCCACGCGTAATTTTCCAGAAACTGCATTGTTTTCGGGTTAATGGTCAGACGTTTGCCGGTTTGGTCGCAGAATTTCTTGATAAAATGTTCGACCAATTCGGGAATATCTTCTTTTCTGTCACGCAGCGGCGGCAGGTTTATCGGAATTACGGAAATGCGGTAAAAAAGGTCTTCGCGAAACGTGCCTTCGACCGACATCTGTTTTAAATCGCGATTGGTCGCGGCGACAACGCGCGTATCTATCGCCAGTTCCTCGTGAGCGCCGACGGGACGAACCCGCCTTTCCTGTAAAACGCGCAGCAGTTTGACCTGCATCGCGGGCGACATCTCGCCGATCTCATCGAGAAAAATCGTTCCTTTATTTGCCGCTTCGAAAAGACCTTTGCGGTTTGTGTTTGCGCCGGTAAATGATCCTTTGATGTAGCCGAACAGCTCTGATTCGAGCAGCGTTTCGGTAAACGCGCCGCAGTTTATTGAAATAAAAGGCTTTTCGGCGCGCGGCGAAAGATCGTGAATCGCGCGGGCGACGAGCTCTTTTCCGGTTCCGGATTCGCCGGTAATCAGTATCGTCGATTGAACCTCGGCGACCGTTTCGATCATTTGAAAGATCGCCTGCATTTTGCCCGAAGCGCCGATAATATTTTTGACGCTGCCGCGCTCGCGCTGAGCTCGTTTAAAGGCGCGGTTTTCCGTGATTAAAACCTGCTTGTCGAGCGCTTTTTTGACGATAATCTTTAATTCTTCGACATCGAAAGGCTTTTGAATAAAGTCGTCCGCGCCGAGCTTGAAAGCGTCGCGCGCGGTTTCGACCGAGGCAAACGCCGTCATTAAAACGACGCCGACATCCGGCAAAAATTCACGAACCGCGGCTAAAAGCTCGATGCCGTTCATATCCGGCATTTTTACGTCGGATATGATTACGTCAGCCGGTTCCTCCTGAAGCATCGTCAAAGCTTCGCGCCCGTTTACCGCCGTGCGGATATAATGCCCGTCGCCTTCGAAAACAAGAGTTAAAAGCTGCCGGTAGCTTTGTTCGTCATCAACAATTAATAAATTTGACATTAGCTGTAGTTTTTTTTGCTGTACCTGATGGGTAAAGTGGACTGGTTGCTTAAAAACGGTTTAAACCGCTTTATATATTTTTACGAAATACCCGCCGTTTATTCAAGAAGAAACTTCGGTTTCTTCGGATTTGATATGTAAAAAACTTTTCAAAGGCGACGGTTCGATCGTTACGTCTATTTCTTCATCGTCATACGGAATGTTCGTATTCTGAAAGTCTCGCGGCAATTCGATGGTAATCGTCGTGCCTTCGCCTTCGCGGCTGCGGACGTTTATCGTGCCGTTGTGGTCGCGAATAATCTGGTAAACAATTGAAAGCCCGAGTCCGGTTCCGCCGGTCGTTGAATTGGAAAAAGGCTCGAAAAGCTGCTCGACCTGTTTGGCTGACATCCCGACGCCCGTATCGGAAAAAGTTATTCTTACGCGGTCGTGCTGCGTTTTTTCGGCGGCGACGCGAAACGTGCCGCCGTCGGGCATCGCCTGCACGGAATTTCTCGCAAGATTCCAGAAAATTTGTTTGAGCTGCGTCGGGTCTGCGGAAATCATAAGCGGTGTTTTCGGCAAATTCGTTTCGAGTTTGTGCGTTTGCTTTATGTCCGGGCTGTGGCGCAGCAGCGTGAAAGTGTCATTTAAAGATTCGCAAACGTCTGTTTCCGAAAAATTGGTAACGCGCGGGCGCGCATAAGTTAAAAAATTGGTAATTATATTGCCGAGCCGGTCGGATTCGCGCAAAACTATATCCATCAAAGCCGCTTGCGTCGAGCCGGGCGGAATCGTCGGCTGCAAAACCTGGATTGCGCCGCGCATCGCTCCCAAAGGATTGCGGATTTCATGAGCGAGACCCGCGGCAACGCGACCGACCGCCGCGAGACGATCTTTCCGGCGAACGTTTTCTTCCATCGAGCGAATCTCGGTTAAATCCTGAAATGTAATAATCAAACCGCTTTGCTGTCCTTCTTCGATGAAAAGCGGGGAAATATTATAGCCGACCCGCACGGCGAATCCTTCGGGCGTAATCAGATCGGTTTCAAGACGCGGCTGCTGTTTGCCCGTTTCGGTCGTTTCGAGTGATTGAGCGATGAATTTCTGCAAATTGCCTAAAAGCGCTTCGATCGGCTTGCCGATCATTTCCTCGGCTTTATAACCGGTAATTTCCGTGGCGGCTGTATTAAACGTGTAGATATTCCCGTCGAGATCGGTCGTAATCAGCCCGGAGCGTATGGATTCGATAATTCTTTCGTGCAAAACGCGCAGGTTCGCCAGCGTTTTCACCGTTTCTTTCAGCTGCTCGCCCGAATCGGCGCGGTCGGAAAAGCGGGAAGCGAGAAGGCTGACGACGAGAAAAGCAACCGCATGGAAGCTTAGAATTTGAATGCCTTTTGAAGTTTCTATCGCCGGGTTGTTTGCCTGAAAAGCCGAAAAAATGCTTAAAAGGGCTAAGGTCGCGAAAAGAAAAACGCAGAGAACGCCCATATAAAGCGTTTCGCGCGCCTTTAAGAAAATGCTGGAAACAGCGATCAGGACGATATAAAAGGTGATATACGGCGAAGTTAAATCGCCGTTTCGCCAAACGAGCCATGTAATCAGCAGCGCGTCGAGCAAAAACTGGATGCGGATTTGCATCCGGTAATTTTCGCTCAGGCGCAGAACGAAAAAATAAACGATCGTCAGCCCGACCGAAATAAGAAAAACGAGAAAGAGCCCTTGCGGAAAACTTTCAAACGAAAGCTTTAATCTGCCGCTGTGCCAAATCCATGTGGCGACCAGAAGTAGAAAAATAGTCATCAGCCGACCGATTATCAGCGTCTGAATTCTCTGCGATTGTTGAGCGTTGGCGGAAAAGATTTTTTCGTCTAAACTGAACATAGTCTGAATAGAAAGTAAAAATGGAGATGGAAAATGGAAAATTCACCGAAATATGACCGGCGTCCGTGGGGCAGTTTTACGGTTTTGGACGAAGCTGCGAACTATAAAGTAAAAAGAATTGAAGTTTTACCGGAAAAACGTCTAAGTTACCAGCGTCATTCGCGCCGCGCCGAACATTGGTATGTCGTTAACGGCACAGCTAAAGTAACATTAAACGGCGATCAATTTCTAGTCAAAAAAGGCGAAGCCGTCGATATCCCGCTCGAAGCCGCGCATCGCGTGGAAAACCCAGACGCCTCCGAGCTGCTCGTATTTATCGAAACGCAAACCGGAGATTACTTCGGCGAAGACGACATCGTTCGTCTCGAAGACGACTTCGGCAGAATGGCTTAAATCTTCTAAACAACGAATTGCCGACTTCAACTCACGAATCAAAACCTTAAAATTCAATTTTCACAATGAATGAATTATTTATTATCGCCCGCGGGTTGCGAGTCATAACTAACAATTAATTTAACTGCGTCGATTAAAGTTTCCGCTACAATGTCCGGTTTTCTTTCGAGTTTATCAATATCGCCGCGCCCGTAACCGGTTAAAACCATTGCGGTTTTTATTCCGGCATTGAATCCGAGCTCGATGTCGAGCGCCTTGTCGCCGATCATCCAGGATTTTTCCAGATCGATCGGAAACTCTGCGCGGGCGGCTTCGATCATCCCCGTGTTCGGTTTGCGGCAGGCGCAGCCGTCGTTCGGCATATGCGGACAGTAATAAAAAGCGTCGAGTTTTTCAGGCAGATCGGCTTGAATCTGCTCGTGAATCGAATGCATCGCCGCTTCTTCAAACACTTTGCGGGCGATGCCCGACTGGTTCGTGACGACGACGATCAAAAAGCCGGCTTTTTTTAATAATTCCACCGCTTCGCGCGTATAAGGAAAGAAACGCAGATCTTCAAGGCGCGAGAGAAAGTTCACTTCTTCTATCAACGTTCCGTCACGGTCAACAAAAATGGTTTTTTGTTTTTGATTCATATTTTTAACGCAGAAATAAAGAAACGCGCTGTTAAAAAAAAACGGATTCTTTAACAGCCGAACAACCATCTTACAAAATTTTCCGGTTTCAGTCTTTTCGGCTTCGCGGCTTTGCGTTTAATTTTTCCGCGGCTTTTGCGAAAACCGCTTCGGGCGCGACGCGCGTCATGCACCTGTGGTCGATCGGACAATCGCGCAGCATACACGGCGAACACTCGACGTTTACGCGGATAATGTCGGCGATTTCGGGAAAAGGTCGCGTTGTTTTTTCGTTTGTCGGACCGAAAATAACGAGCGTTTCAGTTCCGACCGCCGGAGCGATGTGCGCGAGTCCCATATCGTTTGAAACGAGCAAATCGATTTCGCTTAAAACGGCGACCATTTCGTCAAGACCGGTTTTCCCGGTCAAAACAAACGGTTTGAGCCTGGATTTTTCGAAAACCTCGCTTGATACGTCCAGTTCGTCTTTCGCGCCGACTAAAATTACATTCGCGTTCAAATCGCTTTGCAGGCGGTCGTTTAATTCGGCGTAATTTGCCGCGCTCCAGCGCTTTGCCCGAGAATTGGTCGAGCCGACGCCGAGCGCGACAATTTTTCGGCTCAAGTCAATCTTGTTTTCTTCCAGTATTTTTCGCGCCGCGCCGCGTCTTTCGCCGGAAACCCGCAGGTCAAACTCCGGCTGGCTTGTCGAAACGGTTTGCGTGTTAAGCGCTTGTTTTTCAATTTCGGCTATTAAATTAAGATAATAAAAAACTTCGTGGCGCTCATTTTTCCAGATCGGAATCGGCACGGCATTCGAGAGCAAAAAACTTCTGCCTTCTTTGGCGTAGCCGAATCGCCTCGGTATTTTCGCCCATTTAGCGATCAAAGCCGTTTCAAAAGAATTCGGAAACAAAACAGCCAGGTCGAAATTTCCCGCTCTTAAAGCGTTCGATTGATTGAATGCGTCCTTGATTTTTGAACCGGTTTTATCAAAAACGAGAATTTCGTCTAAAAAATCCGCGTCCTGAAAAATTCCTTTAGCCCATCCGCGCGTGTGCAGAGAGATTTTCGCGTCAGCAAAAACGCGGCGCAACTGGCGCAAAGCGGGAATCGTCATCACCGCGTCGCCGACCCAATTTGTTCCTCGAACCAGAATTTTCACAAAATTATTTTACCGTAATGTCGAAAACGAAGCGTTAAATCCGCATTGAAAACAATTCGCGCGCGGAAAAGAAGCGGGAAAAGAAGAAAAAAGAAGAAGAAAAAGGAAAGAATTTCTTTTTCTGCATTTTCCCTTACTTAAAAAATTAAAAAAGCGTTTTCAATCCTTCATCAAGCGAAATTTCGGGTTTCCAGTCGATTTCCTGCTTTACTAAAGTCAAATCGGTCACGTAATTCAAAGGCGAAGGCGCGGGAATCTGTTCGTCTTCGGAAACGACGGCTTGAAGACCGGAAACTTCTTCCATTTTTGTGACCAGATCGCGCAGAGTCAGCGCGTTTTCGCGCCCGCCGCCTAAATTGTAAAGTCCGTGCCTGATTATCGAATCGATAAAAGCTTCGCAGGCGCGGGAAAAATCTTCGACGTGCAGCAGATCGCGTTTCGGTTTGCCGCCGCCCGGAAGGCTTAAAGGCGTGCCGAAATTAATCGCGTCGGCGTAATGCGTGACGAAATTCGGCGTGTTTCCCTCGGAATTCGGCGCGTAAACGGTCGATAAACGAAAAACGCACGAGCGAAAACGATTTTGGTGCGCGTAAAAATCAACGTAGCGTTCGGCGATCAGTTTTGACCATTCGAGCGCCGATTGACCGCAGTATAAAGTCGGGCAGTTTTCCGGCACGAGCGCGAAATTGTCCGCAAATCTGCCGTAAACGTCCTTGGTCGAAGCCAATATAAAGACTGAATCTTCACGCATCGAGCGCAAAAGATTAATCGTGCCTTCGACGTTCGTCAGGAAAACTTCCTCGGAAGCGTCCGGCGATTTATCGAGATGCGCGGCGAGATGTATAACGACGTCGTAATCTTCGACGATCTGAGCGTCCTGCAAATTCAGCAGATCCAGATTCGATCGGCGCGAAAAATCGTCGGCGCCGAAATACTCTCTCACGTGAGTTCCTAAAAAACCGCTTCCGCCGGTTACCAAGATTTTCATAAATAAAATATTATTTCGGTAATTTACCGCAGCGAATATGAAATGAAATACATTGATTTATAAAAGTTACACAAAGCTTTTCGCATTTGCACGGAACGCCTCGCGCCGCTTTTTCGTAAAAGAATAAAACAGTGGACAATCGAGCGCTAAAACTTATAAAATTTAAACGGGGCAACTTCCTTCATCCATTTTCCCACTAAATTTTATCTAACAATCTGAAAATGCCAAACCAAGTTTTAATTAAAAGCAAGAAATCAAAGCTGCCCCCGAAATACTGGCTTAAAAAGAACCGCGTAAACGCTTTTCAAACGCCGCCGCCGCCGCTTTACCGCCGCGTTCTTCGATTCTTTTTTAATCCGCTCAGTTTTTCTCTTTACGGCTTGGCGCTGCTCGGCGTTTTTCTGACGCTCGTTTATTTTTGGTTTGAATATTCGGATCGCATCGACCGGCGCTTGCTGAGCGGGCAGGTTTACACGCAGTCGGCGGGAATTTATTCGGCGCCTAAAACTTTAAAAACCGGCGAGAACATTTCGCCGGAAGAATTGACCGCTTATCTGAAAGCCGCCGGTTACATCGAGAAAAACAATCACGCCGACGCTTCGCGCAGTCGTTACCAAGCGAGTGAAAACGCCGTTGATATAGAACCCGGAATTACCGGAACGATTGACGACGTAAAAGTTTTTCCGTCCGTGACGGTCAAATTCGAAAAAGGCGGCAAAACCGTTAAAACGATTCTCGATAAAACAAGCGGCAGCGAAACGGGTAAAGTTCAGCTCGAACCGAAAATACTGAGCTCGATCGCCGAAGAAGGCGACGGCAGACGCAAAGCCGTGACGTTTAACGATTTGCCTTCGAATCTTGTCAAATCGATCACAGTTACCGAAGACCGCGCTTTTTTCGAGCATTACGGCGTAAACTTTCGCGGCATCGCCCGCGCGCTCTGGCGCAGGTACGAGCTTGAAGAAGACGCCTCGCCGCTTGCGAATCAGGGCGGATCTTCGATCACGCAGCAATTGGTGAAAAATCTCTGGCTCAATCGCGAGCAGACTTTGACGCGAAAAGTAAAAGAAGCGTTTATGTCCGTAATTCTGGAAACGCGGCTTTCAAAAGAAGAAATTTTCACGCTTTACGTCAACCAGATTTATCTCGGGCAGCAGGCGGGCGTTTCGATCTACGGCGTCGGCGAAGCTTCAAATTCTTATTTCGGCAAAGACGTTTCGCAGCTTACTTTGCCGGAATCGGCGTTTCTCGCCGGAATTATCCGCAGCCCGAATCGTTACAACCCGTATAAAAACCTTGAAAAAGTAACCGAACGCCGCAACCAGGTTTTGGATTCAATGACCGAAACCGGCGAAATCACCGCGCAGCAATCGGATCAGGCGAAAAAAGCAAGGCTTGAGCTGAAGCAGATTACGAGCGCCAAGGATTTGCAGGGAATGCCGTATTTTTCTCAGTACGCGATTGACGAGCTGCCGAAAGTCGTCAGCGACCCGGAAGCCGTCAAGCATCTGCGCGTCTACACGACGATCGACCCGGATTTGCAGAAAGCCGCTTACGAAATCGTTAATAAGCGTTTGGAAAAGCTCGACAAATATTTCCCGAAAAAAGAAAAGGGAAGCTTGCAGGCGGCGCTCGTCGCCATCCGCCCGAAAACCGGCGAGATCGTCGCGATGGTCGGCGGGCGCAATTTCCTGGAAAATCAATTTAACCGCGCGACCGACGCGATGCGGCAGCCCGGTTCCGTGTTCAAACCGTTCGTTTACGCGACCGCTCTTAACACGGCTTACGACGGCAATTCGCAAGTTTACACTGCCGCCAGCCTTTTCAAAGACGAGAAAAAGGTTTTCACATACGGCAGCGATAATTACGCGCCGAACAATTACGGCGACGTTTTTTCGAACAAGGAAATCACGCTGCGCGACGCGCTCGTTAAAAGTAAAAACACGATTACCGTCGATCTCGGCATGCAGATCAATATCGGCAAGGTGATGACTTTCGCCAATAAAGCCGGATTGCCGAAAGTCGAAAAAGCGTATCCTTCGATGTCGCTCGGAACCGCCGAAGCGACGCCTTTGCAGATCGCGACCGGCTATACGGTTTTTGCGAATCTGGGCGATAAGGTAACGCCGATGCCGATCAATCGCGTCACGACCGGCGACGGCAGAACCGTCGTTGCGCCGAACGTTGAAAAGAAAAACGTCCTTCGCCCGGATGTGGCGTACATTATGGACGATATATTGAAAGACGTTATCAATCGAGGAACCGCCGCTGAAGCGCAAGCCTGGGGATTTAAAAATATAGACGGGAAACAGGCTTACGCGGGCAAAACCGGCACTTCGCGCGACGGCTGGTTTGCCGGTTTTACGCCGGAAATCGTCTGCGTCGTTTACGTCGGTTTCGATAACGGCGACGATCTGGGAATGAAAGGCTCCGATTCGGCGATGCCGATCTGGGCTGATTTTATGCGCGAGGCTTTGAATAAAAACCCCGAATGGAACGCCGACTGGGCGATGCCCGTGACGGTTCGGAAAGCCGAGATAGACACGCGCAGCGGCAAGTTGATTCGCGAATTAAACGATTCGGAAGCCGATCTCGCCAAGTCGCGGCAAGCGCTCATTAAGAAAAACGCCGAAACGAACGCGAACTTGAATTCGGACACGGATTCCATTCTCGCGCCCGATGCGGCGCCCGATGCCGATATCTATGTCACGGACGTTCCGCCTGAATTTCGCCGCATAGAGCTTTTCGTTTCCGGAACGCTGCCGAATAAAGCCTTGCTGCCGTCTGATGAAGAAAACCCGTACGCCGAAGACGGAACAAAACCCGAACCGACCGCCACGCCCTTTACTACGTGGGAAGAAGAACTCGACCAAAAGGGAAGCCGGGCAAATTCAAATTCAGCGCCGCCGCCGCGCCCGCGTTTAGAAGATTTGGAACGAAAAACGACCGTGATGATCTGCCCTCTGACCGGAATGCGCGCAACGTCGAACTGCCCGCGCAAAGAACCGCAAACCTTCGACGAAGGCGAGCAGCCGAAAGATTTCTGTACGTTTCACGTCAACCCGCCGCGCTAAGTTTGTTTATAGAAATTAAAAACGGGGCGTTTTAATTAGAAGTGAATCTATTAAATGTGAACATTTTGGGCGAAGGATAAATACCGGAACAAAATACAAATCGAATTTTTCTATGAACTAGGAATATGAAAAAGGAGTTGCTGAAACTATATTTCAGCAACTCCTTTTTCTTTAGGAAAGGCTTACCCTTTAATACTGGTAAACCGATGATGCCGGAAGATCGTTCGGACTGCCGAATTGCAAAGTTATAAACTGTTGATTAGAACTCTGTATGACATACCATCTTCCTTCTGCTGATCTGAAAACGGCAATGTCGGTTCTGCCGTCGCCGTCATAATCGCCGGGCTGCGGCACATCGGTTGCCAGCCCGAAATATTCAACTCGCAGCAAGTTGGTTTTGCTTTGCAGAATATACCAAACACCGTTTCGATACACGGCAATATCAGATTTACCGTCACCGTCATAATCGCCGGGAACGGTTTTGTCGCTTGTTAAACCGAATTGCTGGTATCTGACGGTAGAGTCTTTGCTTTGCAGAATAATCCAAAGCCCCGCACGAAAAACCGCCAGGTCGGCGCGACCGTCGCCGTCATAATCTGCGGCAACCGGACGATCATTTGAAGATCCGAAAGCAACGGCAAAGAAAGTGCTCGGTGATGTGCTTCGGATGATATACCACGTTCCGTTTGACGGACGAAATACTGCGATATCGGTTCTGCCGTCGCCGTCGAAATCATTGGCGACCGGAATATCCTCAGCCGTTCCCCATTTTACCGAGTAAAAAAGATTGTTTGAGCTGCGCGTAATATACCAGACGCCGTCAGACGGACGATAAACGGCTATATCGGTTACTCCGTCGCCATCATAATCGCCGGGCGCCGGGATGTCGCCGGTAGCGCCGAATCTAAGAGTTTTGAAGCCGCCTGAATTGTTTGAAATATACCATGTGCCGTTCGACGGGCGAAAAACCGCAAAGTCTGTTTTGCCTTCACCGTTATAATCGGTTTTGGTAACTGCTTCCAGGCAGGAATTTAAGATAATTGAAAAATTATTTCCCGCGCGGTTAGCCGTCGCAAAATCATTGCGCCCGTCATTGTTAAAGTCTCCGAAGGCAATCGCTTCGGGTGACAGTCCGGCAAGATAATTATTTCCCGTTCTGAAATTTCCGTTTCCGATATTAAGCAATGCCGAAAAAGAGTTTGAACTACGCGCCGAAAACGCCAGGTCAGGGCGATTGTCGCCGTTAAAATCTCCTGCTACCAAACCGGACGGAAATGATTGAACTGCATAAGCGGTGGCTTGAGAAAAAGTTCCGTCGCCGTCGCCGAAAGCGACTGTAATCGTTCCCGAATTGTTTGAAAAATTGTTTCCGCCGATTACGGCGACATCCGCTTTCCCGTCGCCGTTAAAATCACTTGTAACCAGCGTCGAAGGAATCCCATTGGGGATAACCAGGGTTTCGGAAACCTGTGTGAAAGAGCCGGTACCTGACCCGAGCAGGACGAAAACGCCGCCGCTTCCGTTAAATCCGGTTCCGCCGAGAGCGATATCCGGTTTACCGTCGTTGTTAAAATCAGCAATGCTGATAGACGCATTGCTCGCCGGAGTTGCCAGAACGACAGGAGCTGAAAAAACTCCGTTGCTTGCGCCCATTAAAACGGCAATTGAATTGGAATTGTTGGAAGTTACTATCAAATCCTTTCTGCCGTCGTTATTGAGGTCGGCTAAAGCCAAAGCTTTCGGCATGAAGCTTAACGGGTAGATGGTCGGCGGATTGTTGAAAAGCTGGGTTGTTCCTGAATTAGGATAAACATAAATACTGGTACTATTGGGAGCTGTTATTAAATCGATTCGTGAATCGTTATTAACATCTCCTGCCAGGATGGCTTGCGTGACCCCTAAGCTCAGGTTCGACGTGCTTGAAACGCCTCCCATCCCGTTTCCGAAAGATATGAAAACACCGGATGGATTGGTGCTTGATTGCTGCAAATTTGATGTCGCAGTATCCAGATTGCCGTCACCGTTAAAATCCGCCGTGATTATTTGATTCGGTAACTGGTTAGTCGGAAACGCATTCGGACCGTAACGATCAGCCCCGTTGTTAAGCAAAATCGATACATCCGAAGAACCGTTGTTTGTCGTAATCAGGTCAGCGCGTCCATCGCTGTTAAAATCGCCGCTATTGATAAATAAAGGCTGCGAACCGGTGGGCGCAAAAGTTAAGTTTGTAAGATTAAAATTAGCCGTGCCTGTTCCGGGAACCAATATCGCTCCGCTGGTACTGTCGCTGAAACTGTCACTAAAAGTTAAGGCGGCGTCAAGATTTCCGTCTCCTGTAAATTGTCCTAAAACAATTGAGCGCAAACGAATACTAAAATTGGGATTGGGGATCGTATTGGTTACCGGCGCTCCGAATACGCCCGTCCCTGTATTGAGCAGAACGGAAAAACTGTTTGAATCGACGTTAACCGCCGCGATATCCGGTTTGCCGTCATTGTTTATATCGCCGACCGAGGTGTACGGATTAAAAAAGGACGAAAAGTTTGAGTTTGTAAAAAGAGAAAAGCTCGAGGCTAGTTGAAAACTGCCTGCCCCGGTTCCTGAAAGAACCGATCCGCTTCCGTTTGAATTTGCGGTAAATATATCTTGAAAGCCGTCACCGTTAAAATCGGCAACTTTTAAATCTCGCGGCGAACTGCTGACTGAAAAATTACCGGCTGGCACCAAATTACCGTTCCCGGAATTGAGAAATAAAAAAACGGCTCCGAAAGAATTGCCCGCGCTGGAGACGACAATGTCCGGCAACCCGTCGGAATTAAAATCGCCGCTCGACATGGCAGTTGCGTTTCCCTGAAAGCTCGTAATAAAAGGCGCGCTGAAAGTGCCGTTTCCGGTGCCGAAATATACGTGAAGCGGCGACCCGCTGCTAAAGTTCGATCCGGCAAGCGCTAAATCCAAAGAGCCGTCTAAATTAAGGTCGGCTAATGCAGCGGCGCCAATCGTGAAATTAACCTGAATACTGGAAAATGCGGACAGCGCGCCTTTGCCGTTATTAATTAAAACCGAAGCCGTACCGCCGGAAGAACTTGTGATTACAACCGCATCCTGCAAATTATCGGTGTTTAAATCGCCGACCAGAACTTGTCTTGGATTTTGTCCTACGGAAATCGATATGCCTGATGTCGCGTTAATAGACGAACACACGCCAATTGCAAAAGCAGAATTAGAAAATATTGTAAAAAGAGGCAGGAAAAGCAAAAGAGCTTTTCCCTTAATCGTAAAATTTGGGATTTTCATACGTTTTAAAAAATAAAAAATCGTTAAGCCGGCAGTCATAGCAGTTAAAGACACCAATAGATTGTTGAGAAAATACGGGAGTTTAACTGAAAATTTTGTTTAGGGTTATAAGGGTAAATCGCTTTTAAAAGTAAGACGCGATTACATCAAAAAAATATCACGAATAGCTTATTTGACTTAAAGATTGTTTCTGTCTCGGAGGTGTTATCTGAAAGTCAGGAGAATTTTAAAGAATTTAATTGATAACTGTCAAGAAGTTATGGTCCGGGTGAAATTTAATTTGAGTTAATGTTTTTCAGATTTAGAAAATAAACTAATTCAAATAAAAACGAGTAACGATACGTATCGTTACTC
>JAOAPX010000161.1 GCA_025463125.1 Acidobacteriota bacterium
GTTTTGCTGAATAGATGTCAATAGTTTAATTAAACAATCAAATTAAATATTTACGGCAAACAAAAAAAGGCAGTCGCATTTGACTGCCTTTTTTCTATATTTAAAGCTGGTGCCCTCGACAGGATTCGAACCTGTAACCTAGCGATTATGAGCCGCGCGCTCTACCGTTGAGCTACAAGGGCAAAGAAATACTAGTTTAGTGAAAAGTTTTTCTTTCGGCAAATAAGGATGCCTAAAATTCTCCGAACTAAATTATACACGTTTTACATATTTTCTTCTGAGCTTGGCGGCGGCGGCGGCACATTGAAAATTTCTTCATCAGGAATCGTTGAAACGCGGCGCAGTATCAGCCAGATTCCGATGAAACTGACAATTACACCGGTCAACCCGATGATTGTGCCCAATGACCAGGGTAATTCGTCAATATTTGTCAATGGCTTTCCCGAAATCGACATCACAACCGTAATAACGATTAAGATCATTGCCGGAAAAACAATTTGCAGTCCGACTCCAACCGCAAAAGTCAGTAAAGCCCAGCCGACCGCGTTGCGGTTGGTATCTTTAGCAGATTTATAAACAAAATAAGCGGCAATAATGACGGCGATAAACGCGACAACAGAAATCATCTTAGCAATATTTCATAGGTTTATTGTTTGTGTCTATAAAAATTTAATATTCTTGCGGAAATTGTTAATAAAAACCCTTTTATGTTCGTTAATTTACTAATTTTCCGACCTATAATTGAAATTTCGGCTTTGCGGTGCTGACTTTTTTATAAGTGCCGTCAGCCGAGACGTTTCGCCCGAAACCGCATTCGACGTCCGAGCCTTGCTGGGTAATTTTGACAATTCCGGGTTTGACGAACTTGATCACGATTACGCATTGTCCGAATTCTTCGTTTGTAAAAGTCGCCGTATCGCCGACGATTTCCGCTGTGCCTTCGGCTTCGCCCATATTCGCCGATTGTTCGCCCGTGCCGTCAATATACGGGTAAATCAGCTCAAAGCCGACTTTCAATTTCCCTTTTCCGAGCGCGAGAATTTTTATTTCATTGTATGAGTCTTCGTATTCGCCCGAAAAATGCGAACGGAAAGTTCCGTTAACTTCCGCCGCGCTGACGGCTTCGCGGTCGGTTTGGGCGCTCGCCTTTTGCGGCGCGATTGTGGTAAACACAAGTATAAAAATTAAAAGAAAAAGTTTTCGGAGCATAATATTTTTTAAAGGTGACTTTTCGTTACAAAATTAATCTGCTATATTTTGCCTAATTATTTTCAAAAAACAAATAAACAAAGGGGAAATACAAATGAGTGCAAATGTTGGAACTTTTGATAACGCGGAGACGGCGGATCACGCAGGCTCGATAGCTGCGGAAAACAAGCATCCGAAAGGTCTCTACGTTTTGTTTGGCACGGAAATGTGGGAGCGTTTCAGTTTCTATTCGATGCTCGCGCTTTTCACGCTTTACTTGCGCGACCCCGTAGAAGGCTTCGGCTGGACGGCGACCGAGGCGACTTCGCTTTACGCCAATTACCTGATGTTCGTCTATGCCAGTCCGCTGATCGGCGGTCTGATCGCCGACAAGATTACAGGCTATCGCAAAGCCGTTATGATCGGCGGCGTTTTTTTTATGATCGGGCATGGATTGCTTTCAATTCCGGCGGTTTGGGCGGTTTATGCCGCTTTGACTTTCCTGGTCATAGGCAATGGTTTTTTCAAACCGAACGTTTCGACGATGGTCGGAAACCTTTATCCTGAAGGCAGCCATTTAAAAGACCGCGCTTACAATATTTTTTATATGGGCATCAACGTCGGCGCGGTTTTCGCCCCGATTGTGATGGAAATCGTTAAAGCCTATTTCGGTTTTCACGCCGCGTTCGCCGTCGCCGCTTTCGGGATGGTAATTTCGGTGGCGATTCTCTGGTTCTTCAAAAACACGCTCGAAGGCACGGAGAAAAAAGCCCTGGTTGTCGGCGATTACGTGATCGAGGATGTCGGTTCGAAAGGCGTCGCTGATCCTAATCAAGCGGCAGACACCGCCGCGACGAGCGTTGACGCGCCGCCGCACGGCATCAGCGATCAGGACGAAGGCGGGCATAAAGCCGCAAACGCGGCTCGGCAAGACCGTATGAACGCCGTGCCGGACTGGAAACGCGTGATGGCGCTGATCGTGATTTTCCTTATTGTCATCGTATTCTGGATGGTCTTTCATCAGAACGGCTCGACTTTGACTTACTGGGCGGACGACAACACTGCCTGGAACGTTTCGGGAACGATATCTAATTCGATTAACCCGTTCTGGATCATTGTCTTAACGTTTCCGCTCGTCGCCTTCTGGGGCTGGCTCGACAAGCGCGGGATGGAGCCTTCGACGCCGACGAAAATGGCGATCGGGATGCTTCTGACCGGATTATCGTTTTTCGTGCTTTACGGCGCGGCGAAAATCGGCGAAAACCAGCCTGTAACGCCGCAGCAATACTCGGTCGGCTCGTTCAGAATAAACGAGCGAGTTGCGGATAATTTAAGGGCAGACGGCGTTCCGCAGGACGTTCTTGATAAAATCTTAGCCGCAAAAGACGCAGACGGTAAAAACGTTATCAACGACGTCAAGTTTTCCGCCAAAGAAGACGAAACAACCAAGGTAAAAACCACGGGCGAACAGAATTATATCGATACGATAAACCGCGTCGCGCCCGGAGCCGGAACGCAATACCGCGAAGCGTTTTTGCAGCGCAGCTATTTGTTCCAGGTGTCCTGGGTCTGGCTGATTCTGGCTTACGCGATTATCTCGCTCGGCGAATTGATGCTCTCGCCGATGGGATTATCCTTAGTTTCAAAGGTCGCGCCGCTCAGGATGCGCGGGCTGCTTATGGGCGGCTGGTTTGTCGCGACGGCAATCGGCAACAAGCTGACGATGATCGGGATTTACTGGAGCATCTGGTATCAATCCTCGTTTTTTATTATTCTCGGCGCGATGGCTGTGTTTATGTCGATAGTGTTGTTCTTATTGCTTAAGCCTTTGAAAAAAGCCATGCCGGGCGTTTAAGGCGAATTACAAATTACGAATTGAGAATTACGAACTACGAATTACGAATTAAAGAAGCAGGTTTCCTTTAGTTCGTAATTCGTAATTTTATTTGAAATTGTTTTAACGGTTTCTATTTAATTTTCTCTGTTTCGTGATTTGTAAGCCAGGACAGCTTCCGCCGCGCCTGCGTGCATAATCTCCGGTTTGTGATATTTCCAGTATTTTTCATATTCCTCGTCCGACAGTTCGGTTTTTTCGCTCCTGGTTTTTTCTTTCAGGAAAAGCTCGCACCACTCGCGCATTTCCATATTTTGATTCAACGCGGTTCGCGCTCCGTGCATCATATTATCTCGTTCCATAATTTTCGTCTCCTTCGGGGTGTATTAAAACTTTGTTTGCTAAAATTGCGTAAAAATTAACGCTTAAACTTTATTTTGGAGTTTTCAGGTGAAAAAATTCTTTCTCGGTTCATTTTTAATCTTATCAGCTTTAACCAATCTTGATTTTGCACAAACGGCAAAGTCTAATCAAGCGGCAGCGAAAAACACGGCGACGGCAGCGGCGCAGGCGAAAACGCAGGACGACGTAAAAGTTCCGTTCGTCACGAAAACCTTGTCGAACGGCTTGGAAATCATCGTTTTGCCGGACGCTTCCGTGCCGCTCGTAACGGTTGAAATGGCGGTTCGCAACGGCAGTTTTACAGAGCCGCCGGAACTTAACGGTTTATCGCATTTATACGAACATATGTTTTTCAAAAGCAACCAGGCGGTTGCTATTTTCCGCTGCGACCTGGCGAGAAGCTATAACAACCTGAATTATTATATGGGTCAGAACTGCGCTGAGCAGGTGAAACTGAAAGCGCAGATCGGAGATGTAAATTATCTGACCGAAGTCGATAAGCTCGGCTACGTTCGCAACGGAACGACGCAGGAAGAATACGTTAATTATTATTTCAGCACGACGAGCCAGAATATGCCGACGATTCTGCGCCTGATGCGCGACGCGATGCTTTACCCTTCGTTTGAAAAAGAAGAATTCGAGCGCGAAATCCAGGTGGTTTTGGGCGAGCTCGACCGCCAGCAAGCCGAACCGGTTTATTATCTCGACCGGACGCTGATGGACAAGCTTTTCTACAAATATCCTTCGCGCAAAAGTCCGGGCGGCACGCGCGAAACCGTCGCTTCGGCGACAACGGAAAAAATGCGCCTGATTCAATCGCGTTATTACGTTCCGAACAATTCGGCGCTGATCGTTACCGGCGACGTGCAGCCGGAACAGGTTTTCAAGCTCGCCGAAAGCCTTTTCAGCATCTGGAAAAAAGGCGAAGACCCGTTTATCAAATACCCGATCGTCGAGCATCCGCCGCTTCAGAAAAGCGAGGGCGTAATCGTTACGCAGGACGTCGAAAACGTGATGATCCAGATCGGCTGGCACGGTCCTTCGATCGGCAAAGACGACGCTTCGACATACGCGGCTGATGTATTTTCTTACATTATCCAGCAGCCCGATTCGCGCTTTCAGCGCGCGATGATCGATTCGGGGCTGGCGGTCGCGGCAAACGTTCATTACTACACGCAGAGAAACACCGGACCGATTCGCGTCACGCTCGTCACGACGCCGGACAAAGCGAAAGCCGCGCTCGACGCGCTTTACAAAGAAATGGCGCAGTTTAATAACCCGAATTATTACACCGAAGAAGAACTTGCGAACGCCAAAACGCTGCTCGAAGCCGAAGATTTATATCGCCGCGAAAAACTCAGCGAATACACGCACAGCTTAGGGTTCTGGTGGTCTTCGACCGGAATGGATTATTACCGCGGTTATTACAAAAATCTGCGGGCGGTTTCGCGCGACGATATTAAAAAATATATTTCAACGTATATCCAGGGCAAACCGCACGTCGGCGTCGCGCTGATTTCGGCTCAGGCGCAGGCGGCGGCGAAATTAACCGGGCAGGATTTAATCGGAAAATAATTTGCTGCCGGAGCGTGCTCGAAACCGAGAGGCGCTTTAACGGTTAAGTTAATTTTTGTTGCGTTAATTTTCATTTTTTGTGCAGTTACAATTTTAGGTTTTCAATTATGAAATTCATTTTTTCCGCATTTTTGCTTTTATCTTTCGTTTTCACCGGTTACGCGCAAACCGCCGATTCGCCCGACAAATTCATTACGGAATTCGATGTCAACGGGTTAAAAGTTATCTTTAAACGCCGCCCGAGTTCGCCGACGGTTTCGGCTGGTTTATTTACGCGCGGCGGAGTTAAAAATCAAACCGCTCAGAATGCCGGAATTGAAACTTTAACTTTATCGACGGCGACCGAAGCGAGCGCGAAATATCCGCGCGAAGCTTTGCGCAAAGAGTTGGCGCGAACCGGAAGCGCGATCGGCGCGGGCGCCAATTACGATTTCGGCGTGATTTCTCTTTCTTCGACGCGCCAGAATTTTGATAAAACGTGGGACATTTTTACGGATGTGGTAACCGATCCGAAGCTCACGCAGGAAGATTTTCAGCTTGTTCGCGAGAGAGTTCTGACCGGTCTGCGCAATCAATCGATCAGCCCTGACAGCGCGCTCGGCGTTCTGGAAGATAAAGTTATTTACGCAAATCACCCGTATGCGACCGAGCCGAACGGAACGATTGAAACGATCGGCAAGCTGAAGCTCGAAGATATCCGCGCTTATCACAAAAATCTTTTGCAGACGTCGCGTCTTCTCTTAGTAATTGTCGGCGATCTCGATCCGCAAACAATTCAAAAACAAGTCACGGCTTCGTTCGGCAAATTGCCCCAGGGAAATTATAAAGAACAGCCGACGCCGCAGATTAATTTCGCCGAGCCGACGCTCGACGTAACGGCTCGAACTATTCCGACCAATTACGTCAAAGGAGTTTTCGCCGCCCCGTCCTTAAACGACCCGGATTATCACGCGATGCGCGTCGCGATCACGATTCTGCAAAGCCGCGTTTACCAGGAAGTCCGCACCAGACGAAATCTCTCTTACGCGCCGAATGCGGAAATGAACGACAACGCGGCAAATACCGCTAATATTTATGTGACGGCGGTAGACGCCAATCAAGCGGTCAGCGTGATGCTCAGAGAAATCGAGAGTATGAAGAATTCCGAGATGGACGACGAAGGATTTACGGGCGTGCCTGGATATTTCCTGACGACTTATTATATTAACCAGGAAACCAACGCCGCGCAGGTTGCCGAGCTGGCGCGTTACGAGCTGATCGGCGGCGGCTGGCGCAACTCGCTGACCTTTTTAGATAAAATTCGCGGAGTTTCGGCGAAAGACGTGCAGAGAGCAGCGCAAAAATACATGAAAAATCTTCGCTTCGTCGTCGTCGGCGATCAAGCCGCTGTTAATCGCCGGATATTTTTACAAAATTAATTTACAAAACCGCGATAACAAAAAAGAAAGGGAGATTGAAAGAAAAGGAATTTTTGTCTTCCTTTCTTTCTCCTTTTCTTTCTCCTTTTCTTTCTCCTTTTCTTTCTTATTTTCTCCGCTTGCCCCTTTCTTCTCTTGTCAAATTACTGCCCGTCTTTGCTTTTTCGATTTTCACTTAAAGGCGGCGACGGTTTGCGGTCCTCTTTCGTTTCATTTTTCACCGGCGGCGCTTCTTCGCGCTTTGGCGGAGGCTGCGGACGCGGCTGTTCTCGCTGCGGCGGATCATTGCGGGGTTCTTCGCGTTTCGGTCGGTCGCTTGGCGTCGGTCGATCGGTCGGCGTCGGTTGAAACGGAGGTTGGCGGCGAGGCTTTTCGCGCTGTTCCGCTGCCGGCGGGTTGTCGGGCGGAAGTTGTTTTATCTCGCGCCTGTCGCGTTTCTGTCGCTCGTTTTGGCGATTATCTCGCTCTTCAGGATTTTGATTTTCCGTATTATTCTGAAGATCCCCGCGCGGCGTGAAAACGGGAGTTCTCGTTTTTCTCGTTTCGCGGCTGTCGTTGTTCGTTTCCGCGCGAACGACCGCCCCGGTTCTGCGCTTTTCGATTTCTTTTTCTTTTACAGGTCCCGTCTCATTTTCAAAAGGTTTTGCTTCAAGCGGCGGACGATTGCCGAAAATGCGGGTCTTGCGAAGCTCACCGTCCATTGAAACGTCGGGCTGGCGAACTGTTGCTCCCGTTTGAACGCGTTTTTCGATTTTAGCGATCATCGGCGGCGCGGCTTGAATCTCACGGCTGACTTTTCCGTTTAATTCCCTGAAAGTCGGCAAAACCGGCGGCGTTTCGATTATTTCCGGCGTTTTTACAATCGCCGTTCTGGCAACGTCGAGCGGGGCGGTCTTAAAGCCTCTTCTACCTCTGCCGAACTGGCTCTCGGTAACCGAAACGACCCCGGTCAGAGGAACCGTTTCAAGCGGCGGCACTACTAAATTTCTTCTTCGGATTTTTGCAATCGCTTGATTTTCGCCGGGAATAATTGACGGCGGCTGATTCGCTGCCGGAGGATTATTAACATTTGGCGTTCTGCCCCGCCGATTGCGGCGATAATGCCGGTTGTAATCGTAATGCCCGTAATTATACGGCAGAGGATACCAGCAGACGTTGCTGTTTAAGGTAACCAGCACAACGAGCGCGGGCTGCCACCAGCTTCGGCGGCTTCTCTGCTTGCCGTAAGGCGACCAAACCCACGTATCGTCATCGTAAACCCAGCGCCCGTGATGATAAGTCGCCCAGCCCCATGGCTCGTCGTTAATCCACGTCCAGCCGTAAGGCGGAACCCAACGCCAATGCCCGTAACGGTACGGCGACCAGTCGGCGTATTGGCTGATCGAATTATTAAACGGTCGCCAGACGTAGCCGTATTTTCGCGTGTGAATCCATTCGCCGTATTCGCTTAAATCTTCGGCGCCGTAGATGTCACGGTCGTAATATTCGTCGTAATGCGCGTCGCGCAAACGCTTTGCGATGACCGCATCGCGCTCGAGCGCCCATTCGTCGAATTCATCGGCGTAACGCGAAGCGTCGGCGGTTTCCCATTCGCCCGCGTAATTTCCTGCGAGAAATATCCTGGCGCTGCGCCCGCCGCGAAGCGTAAAGCCGAAAGTTTCCGAGTAAATTCTGGCTTCACCCTTTTCCGTAACGCTTACGCGAATCTCCGTCGCCCGTTCATCACCCGCGTCAACGCGGTACATTCCTTCTTTCTGAACGGAAACGGTCGTTTTCGGCGCGTCAATCTCAAAATACGCGCGGTCTTTATCGAATTCCAGAACTCGCAAACTCAAACTTCCCTGCGGAAGACTGACGGCGATTCCTTCGTCCTTTAAATTAACGATTCTCAAATGCGAATTTTCTGCCAGTCGCAGATAATTTACGCTGTTAAACTGAATTTCCAGCCGCGCGCCCGCGTCCGTTGCGATCTCGTCGCCTTCGACAATCGGCAAATTCTGCGCTGCGCGTTCCCATTCTTCGCCGTCCGCGCGACGAATCTGCACATCACCGCGCAGAAAACTTATACGCGCGACGCGAGCCGTTACTTCCGGCGTGTAATCGTCTGAAACTGCGGCGAAAACATTTCCGGCAAATAAAAGGGGAATTACAAGGAAAACAGCCCTGAGGACTTTCTTTGCTGAATGCATATATTTTCTCTCCTTGAACTATTCGCTTATCTGTAGGGAAGATGAGTTGAGAGGTTTTAACCCCAACTTATGCTTGCGCTTACAGCAATTTTCATACCTGTATAACATTTATTTTCGTAATGAATATTATTCAATAAATATGCGGGCGAACACGCCTGTTAACGATGGCGGATTTGTCTTTTTTAACGAAATAGTGCATAAACCGGAAAACGCAGATACTAAATCGTATAAATTAATTTGTTTTTTTTTGCCTTTGCCGCACATCCGGCAAACGATTTTCGTTTATAATTCGTCTTAACGGTTTGGCTTGGTACGGATTTTCAATTATAAAATTCCTACTAATTCCAACTTCTTTAATGAGGACTAATAAAAAATGAAAAAATTTGCAATATTCAGCTTTATGATTTTAGCTCTGACTTTTTCAGCTTACGGTCAGAAAACAAAAACGATTGTCAAAGCTGATCCGACCAAAGGCGTCCGCGAAGCTTTTGAACGTCTTGTCGAAGGCATCGAGCAAGCCGACGCCGAAAAGGCGATGAGCGTTTACGAAAAATCAGATAAAATCCTTTTCTTTAACAACAACGGTTCGGCGACAATCGGCTGGGACAATATGAAAAAAACGCGCGAATCGCTTTACGCGAAAGCGGCGAACGTCAGTCTGGACATTACGGGTCTGCGCGTGGAAATGCTCGGCAGAGACAGCGCGTATCTTACCTGTAAATGGAAGCAATCACAGGAGTACGACGGAAAACTCGAAACCGCTTCGGGCAGAATGACGGTCGTTTTCAAACTGATCGGTAAAGACTGGAAAGCGGTTCACCTTCATACTTCGCCGGACAATCCGCCCGCGACAAGACCGGTTTTAACCTCGGAACGCGAAGTTATCGTAAATTAAAAATCGCACGCTTTTCAGTTAAAAGATTTTTAGTTAAAAGAAAAAAGCCGCCTGACTTTTCGTTCAGACGGCTTTTTTCTTTTGTTTTTCTTAAACGGCTAAGTTTTTGTGCCCGGATAAGCGGTGCCCAGCTTTGTCTCGTCGCCTTCGGCTAAACTGTTGATTATTTCGTAATTAAAATAATCGAATTTTGCCGCAACCGGCGATTGAACGCGCTTATCGTACATTTCGCGCGAACGATCGATCGCTTCGCGCAAACGGTCGTACAAATCGTTTGATTCGCGTCCTTCTTTTACTTTTTGCTCGTTGTAAAGCTTGATTTCCGAAACGAGCAGGCGCGCGAAACGGCGGGCATCGTTATGCAGACGACGTTCTTCCTCGGGAACTTCTATCGGGAGATCGACATTTCTTTCGCTGAGCCTGGTTTTAACCGGCGCGGCTGCCGCGGTCGAAACCGCTTCTACCGGTTCGGGCGCGTAAGTTTCCGGCGAAGCTTCGCCGTGCTTCGTTTCAAAGTTCTGTTCGGTAAATTTACTTGCCGTTTCGTACTCCGAACCACGGTTTTCGTTGAACATCTCGTCTAATTTACCGGTTGAAGCGCCGGAAAAAGATTCGACGGGCGTTTCGAAATCGTAGCTCGGAACTGTCGATAAATCCTGATCCGGTTGTCTCGCCTCATCAGCGTACCCGGCAATCGGAGCTTCCTCTTCTTCTTCGACAATCACATCTTCAACAACGTATGTTTGTTCGTCGGTTTCCGAAGGATTTACAGGGCTTGTCCAGGAATATTGCTGTTCCGGTTCGGCTTGAAACTCGTTTGCCGCGGACGCGCCGCGCGCGGATTCATCAAAGCTTTGTTCGGATTTTTCTTCGAAAGCGCCGTAATCCTGATAATAATCTTGATAATTTCCAGCCGGCGGCGTTTCGCTTTGAAAAGCGTTTTCAACGCTTGTTTCCGGTTGAGCCTGCTGCTCTTCAGCAGCGTATGCCGTTTCAGCGGCGGGCGATTGGTAGCTTTCTTTAAAGCTTTCTTCGTATTTTTCTTCCTCGCCTTCGGTCTGCCCGTAGTAGTCGTTTGATCGGAAATTTTGCGGCTGCGGCGCTTCACTTTCCGCCGGTTGGCTTACAGGCGCAAAAGCGGAAGCGGCTTCCCTCGCATACTGAGTTGTCTGAGCCGTTTGAGCCGGAGCCGCTTGAGTTCTCGCTCCCGGCGCCGCGGCGAGCAATTCAACGGTTAAACCGGCGACTTTAACAAGAGTTTCCAAAGCTTCGACGTTAACGGTTACGCCTTCCGTTCCGTAATCGGCGTAAAGAACGGCGACGCCGCGCCCGCGCGCAATCAAAGGAATCGCGTACATGCGGTCGGGCTGCCCGAATTCGAGTTTATCTAAATAAGCCGAATCATCGGAAAAGGTTCCGAAATTGCTTTCAACCGGGCTTAAAGAACGCACTGCTTCGCTTAAAATCGTTTCGCTCGTCATCGGAAAGGAAATTTCGCGAACTTGCTGCTCGTCCATCGCGCCTTCTTTTCCGAAAACGCGCCAGCCGACAAAATTTTCGTTTTTAATAATGAAAAAGGCTCCGCGCGGCGTAAAATGAGCCGCGTAATTAACCAGAGACTTTAAGATTCCCGCCTGCGAATCCTGGCTGCTGATCTCGTTTATCGCATCCCTGATTTCGTTGTAATTGCCCGAAGTAGCCGCCAAAGCCGTCGCGTTTTCTCTTTCCCTGTCTTCAGCCTCGGCAATCGCCGATGCGGTAATTCTCGCGCCTTCGTCTTTTGCAAGCCGCAAATGCTCAACGATCGATTCCTTGAACGCTTCGTCTATCTGTTTATCGTTTTCGATACGCGATGAAAAATCCTGAAAAACTTCGTCGAGCCGGGATTTATGTTTTTCAAATTCGTTTTGGAATTTTTCCTGAAAATCGGAAACCTCCTGCCGCATTTCGGCAAGAATACTGCTTAGATAACTCTCGAATTCAGTTCTCAGACTAATTTCGAGTTCTTCACTGTTCACTTTATATTTCCTCCATTTTTTGAAAACACAGCACGTTCAGGTCGCTTCTGGCTGGCGGTTTGGTGTAGATTAAATTACTGAAGATGAGGCGGCAATCAGCGCGTTATTGCCTCCGCCTAAGATTATGAACAATTTTAGGCTTTAATGTCAAGAAATAGTTTCTAAAGGAGATAACCTGCTTCGGCGCCGATTTCGGGCTGAAAGACCGATCGATTTCAAAACGACGTTTCCTTTTACTTTTATCATTACCGCAATTGCCAAATTGCTCGTTTCAAAGAAAAAAGATAAGCGCTTCTCCGCATCGAGCGCTTATCTTTTGTTTGTCTTTTTTCACTTTTTTTTGACAGACACATTATTCGGCAATGACTTCAAGTTCCGGGTCAATCTCTTCTTTTATCATGTTTTCAATCGCCATCAGCGTTCCCGTCAAACTCGAAGGACAGCTTCCGCAAGCGCCCTGATAACGAAGTTTAAGTGTTTTATTTTCCAAACTCGTAATTTCAACCCAACCGCCGTCTCCGGCTAAATACGGGCGAATTCTTTCGTCGAGCAATTCATTGATTTGAGCAATCATCGGGTTATCGCTCAAAGCAGCTCCGATCGCGCCGCCGACCGCCGCCGCCGCGCTTTTATTTCCGTTACCGTTTCCTCCCGCCTGAACGCTTTCCGCCGCGCGAATCGGAACCGCCAGGTTCGGCAAGATTTCGTCCCAATCGGTTTCGTCGGTTTTTTCGACCGTTATCATTTTGTCCATATAAAATACGGACACGACATCGCCGACATCGAACAGCGATTTAGCGAGTTTATCGTCCGAAGCCTTTTCCGGCGCGTCGAATGAATGCGACGTTCCGTGCGAAACAGGCTCTTTTAAAATAAACTTGACCGCGTTCGGGTTTGGCGTTTCTTGTATATCTGCAATTTTTGGCATCTCTTCTAAAACCTTTGTTAAATTCAAAAATGTAAAGTTTATAAATCTTTACATTTTTGTCAACATTATAGCTTATATGATGCTGAAATTCACTTCGGCAATGCCAAAATAAAAACGGACAGCTAAAAAAAACACACAGTTCAGCCGTCCGAAAACCGGAGTATCTAATTTTAGCGATAAAGGAAAGTATTCTACCGAGCCATAAAGCAAACTCTCATTCGGTTACCGCTTTGTTAAAGCCGGAATTTTTTTAACTACTCGGTAATATGTATATCGTCCGATTTATTGACTCTGCCCGACAAAAACAAACCGCCGAAAACAATCGTCATCAGCACGGATAGAATCGCAATAATGATATACAACGTGTACTCATCACTTTTAACGTAACTATAAAAGAAAAATGCCGCGATCAAAGCAGTGATAAGAGCTAATACGGCATACAGCATATCCTTCACAAAAATCACCTCCGTTATTTGAAAAAAGGTTAGAACTTCCGAAGTTTCGCTGGTTTCTTCGCTGCCATCGACTTTTGATAAGTGAAGGCATTGAAAACACCTATAAACTTTTCAAATTGCTTATTTGGAATGCACCTTATAGTAACTCCACTTTTGTTGAAAAGGCAAGATTTTTTTATAACTTACGAATTTTCTAAAAAAAAATAAATACAATAAATCGTATTTTTAAGCCCTGATTTTGAGCCGCGCTTTGACCATTCGGGGAATGCCCTGCAAATCGGGCAGTATTTCGAGCATGAGCCATTTTTCTAAATCGAACATAACGGAGACTTTCCGCGCCTGATCGAAACCGATTTCCATCAGCAAAAAACCGCCGGGATTTAAATAAAGCGGCGAATCGCGAATGATTTTTTGGACGATGGAAAGCCCGTCCGCGCCGTCGGTCAAAGCTGTGTGTGGCTCGAAATCGCGCACTTCTTTTTGCAGCGTCGCGACGTGTTCGAAAGGAACATACGGCGGGTTGGAAACGATTAGATCGAAGGTTTCCGGATTTTCCAGCGCGCTGAAAACATCGGAAACCTTTGTTTGCAAACGGCTCGAAACAACGTGCGCGTCCGCATTCTTTCGCGTTACCGCTAAAGCTTCCGGCGAAATATCGAGCCCGATCGCCGTCGCGGTTTTCAATTCGTGCAAAATAGAAACGGAAATGCAGCCCGAGCCCGTTCCGATTTCGCAAAACCGCGGATTTTTTGTTCCGGATAAAATTTCAACGGCGTTTTCAACGATCAATTCGGTTTCGGGACGCGGAATTAAAACGTTTGGCGTCACAAGAAAATCCAGCCTGTAAAATTCCTGTTTCCCGGCAATGTATTGAAAAGGCTCGCCGCGGGCGCGTCTTTTCAAAAAGCCTGCGAATTTTGTTTTTTCCGCGCCGGAAAGCGCGTAATCATCGTGCGAGATAAGAAAGATTTTATCTACGCCGAGAGCGAAGGCAAGCAGCGAAGCGGCTTCGCGGCGCGGTTCGGCAACGCCGTTTTCGCGCAGAATTTCGCTTGCTTCCAAAAGAGTTTCGGCAATATTCGGCATTTAAAGTTTTATCGCTCGCGTCGAGATAAAAGTCGGCGCGTATCTGTTCAAAAGCCTCGCTTCGTTTGTCCAGTAATCTTCGTAAAAACCCGCGATCAAAAATCCGGCGGCGATTTGCCCGCCGATTTGCCCGTCGAGCGTGTGGCTGAATTCGAACGGATCTTTTCTGGCGATTCGCGCGGCTTTTTCCGCTTCGTTCAAAGATTCCGAATCCGAATACGGCAGACGGTGCCTGACGCGCAAAACGCCTTCTTTTTCTTCAGCCTCGGAATCGAAAATATAAACAAGCGGATTATTAAACCCGGTCAAAAGCGCGCCGCCGCGCCGTAAAACGCGAAAACATTCGCGCCAGACCGGTTCGAGATTCTCCATAAAACAATTCGAGCACGGATTGAAAATCAAATCGAAGCTTTCATCGGCAAACCTCGATAAATCAGCCGCATCGCCTTTTTCCAGGCGAATATGCAAATTCTCTCTTTCCGCGACCGATCTATCCAGCTCAAGCTGTTTCGCCGAATTATCAAACGAAGTAACATTTGCGCCCGCCGCCGCTAAAACCGGAGATTGCTGACCGCCGCCCGAAGCCAGGCACAAAACATCTTTGCCTTCGACATCGCCGAACCATTCGCGCGGAACGGGTTTTAAGGGCGTTAATATTAATTCCCAATCGCCTCGGCGCGCTTTTTCGATCGTTTCCGCGCTGACCGGAACACTCCACTCGATTTTGTTCGCCGCTAATTTGTCCCAAGCGGCTGAATTATATTCTTGAATATTCATACACAAAATCGGGCGACTAAAACTGTCCGCCGACAGTTTCAAGATTTTCGTATTAAACCGATTTTTTAAGCGAGATGCCCGCGCCAGCGCGAAAAATCGCCGCCGGATGTGGTCGCTATACGCAAATCTTCGTCAGTTTCAAAAAAATCGACCGCACCGCTCGTAATTTCATAATACGCGCCGATGACGGCAATTTTACCGCTTGTAATCGCGTCCTGAACGAATTTATTTTTTTTCAGATTCTGTACTTGAAGACGCACGTTAGAGATGACGGCTTCACGCATTTTCGCTTTTTCATCACGAATTTTAGGTATTTTAGAAACCGCCGGAACTATGCTGTTGAGCAGCGCCTGAATGCTTTGTGTTTCACGAGCGCGTTCTTCGGGCGGAAGCAAAGCGGCTTTGACGGCTCCGCAGCCTTCGTGCCCGAGAACAACCACGACGTGCGATTTCAAATGTCCGATGCCGTATTCGATGCTGCCGAGAGTTCCAGTATCAATTACGTTTCCGGCGACGCGCGTGATGAAGAGATTACCCAGCCCCTGGTCGAAAACAATCTCGGTCGGCACACGGCTGTCCGAACAGCTCAAAACGACGGCAAACGGCGTTTGCGCTAAAATTTGCGAACGGCGTTCGGCGGCTGACAATTCCGGGCGTCGCGCCGTCCCGCTAAAAAATCTTGAATTCCCCGATTTCAAAGCGCGAATCGCTTCCTGCGGACTTTTGGCAATCGGTTCGCGGAGCTGCGCCATTTCTTCCATCGTTGCGCCGCGTTTGACGGCATCGATAACTCGCTGATCTTCAAGCACCGCTTCCACCACCGGTTGTGTAGCTCGCGTGTCCTGCGCTTTTACGGCACCGGCTGCTAAAGCTATTCCGCCAAAGCTCAAAAGCCCTCTGCAAACATCTCTTCTGCTGATTTTTTTATCGCCCATCGTTAATTTCTCCCTTTTCCCTTTTTCGTGTATTTAGTTTGTGTGTTTATTTAAGGATAACAATTTTTCGATTCAAATATCAAAATTTCCGGCTTTTATCGCGCGCCGTCGCCGCGCAAAATCGCCGGGAGCGTTAATAAAATAATCTTTAAATCGAGCCACAAAGACCAGTTTTCGATGTAATACAAATCTATCCGCACCATTTCTTCAAACGCGAGGCGATTTCTGCCGGAAACCTGCCAGAGCCCTGTAATTCCCGGCTTCATATCGAGGCGTTTGCGATGGCGCACGTCATAATCCTCGACTTCGTAAGGAATCGGCGGTCGCACGCCGACAACGCTCATATCGCCTTTCAAAACGTTGATAAACTGCGGCAGCTCGTCGAGGCTCGTGCGGCGCAGAAACTTTCCGATTCGCGTAATTCGCGGATCGTTTTTCACTTTGCCGAAAATCGGGTTTTCGTCGTTTCCGGCGTTAGCTTCCGTCGCTCCTTTTATGTTTTTTCGATACGCTTCGCGGTGAATTTCTTCGCCCGCGCCCGCTTTCATCGTGCGAAATTTGTAGCAAAGAAAAATACGCCCGTCCATCCCGACGCGTTCCTGTTTAAAGAGAACCGCGCCGCGAGAATCAAATTTAACGAGCAGCGCGATCAGAAATAAAACGGGCGATAAAACAATCAGCGCGACCGCGGAAATAAAAATGTCGGAAGCGCGCTTGATAAATCTTTCGATGTCGGAAAGCGGTTCGCGAAAAAGGCGCACCATCGGCAAAACCCCGATTTGCTCGACGCTTGTTTTCTGCGGCAAAACGTTGAAAAGCGACGGCGCGAAACGAAATTCGACGCGCTGCCGCCTGCCGATTTCGAGCATGATTTCGAAAAATCTTTCGCTCGGAATTTTGTCGTCCGTGATGATTACTTCCTGAATTTCGAGCTCGCGGATCAAAGCGGGCAAATCGTCGAGATCGCCGACGATTTGGTTTTGAATTGTTCGAACGCCGGGCGAAGGCTTTGCCGGTTCGCTTTCGACGATTCCGACAACGCGATAACCCAAATCCGGACGCAGCTTCAATTCGTTAAGCGTTTGCCCGGCTTCGGCGTTCGTCCCGACGATCAAGGTCGGGATTAAATTTATATCGCGCCGCCGGAAAAACGTTTGCACGGCGCGCAGACTTAAATGAAAAACCGTAAAAATAATCAGAGCTAAAGCGAAATCAAATAAAAAGACCGCCCGCGAATATGAAAACTCTCGGAAAGCGAAACCGCCGCGAAACAAAAAAGCCCACGCGACAATTAAAAGCGAGCTGATCGAGACGGCTTTGAAAATTTTTATCGCTTCATTGGTGTAGGAAAACGCGCCGTGAAAGCGGTAAACTCTTTGATACGCGAGCATCGCGAGGCGACACGGCACGGCGAAAAACAATATTCCGACGTAAGGCACGAATTCTTTCGACCAAGCCCAAGCCGTATTTGATAAAATCGCTTCGCCTTCGCGCCATTTGAAAGCGACGACGAAAGAAAAAACCGTCAAAACCGCGTCGAGCGCGAAAATCAGCGCTTTGATTAGCGGAAGCACGTAAACGGGCACGCGATTTTCGGCTTTTACAATATTGTTTCTGGGTTTAACGATTGTTTCGGGCTTCATTTCCTTTCATACGAAAAGCGCAGGAATCGTCAAGAATTATGTTGTTTCGACATTTTAGACGCTGCCGCGATTGTCGTTTGACGAGAAATTATCTTACCATTTTCCTGGTCGAATAAAGAAAATGAAAATTTTGATAACCGCGCCGAGTCTTGACGAAAACAGAAATGTCAGCGGAATCTCGACCGTCGCGCGCCAAATCGTCGAAAACGGCACTTTTCGATACGCGCATTTCGCCGCCGGGCGAGAAGACAGGGAGAAAACAAGCGCCCGTTGGATTTTAAAACAAGGCGCGCTGCCGTTTCGTTTTTTTCGCGCGGTCAAAAACGGGAATTTCGACATCGTTCATATAAATACGGCTTTCAACGCGCTTTCGATCGTTCGCGATTTCGCTTTAGTCCGGGCGGCGCGCCTCGCCAAAACACCGGTTCTGCTGCACGTTCACGGCGGGCGTTATTTAGCGGAAAACTTTGCAAATAAAAAACTGGAAAGCCTTGCGAAAAAGATGCTGCGAGCGTCGGATTCCGTGATCGTGCTAAGCGAACTGGAAAAAGATATTATCGAAAAGCGCTGGAAAAATATAAAAGTAGAGGTTTTGGAAAACGCCGTTGCGCCCGGAATAGCGCCGCTAAGGGAAAAAACGCCCGGCGAAAAAACGATTATTTATCTCGGACGTTTAACCGAATCGAAAGGCTTGCGCGAAATCACGAAAGCGTGCCGGGCGCTGAAAAATGAAAACTTCAACTTTCGTTTCGACGCATACGGCGCGGGCGATTTGCAGGATTTTTTCGTCGGCGAAATGAAAGAGATTCTCGGCGACAAATTTCGTTTCGGCGGCATCGCGTCGGGCGCGGAAAAACGGCGTGCGCTCGCCCGAGCCGACATTTTCGTTTTGCCCTCGCGATACGGCGAAGGCTTGCCCGTCGCGATGCTCGAAGCGATGGCGACCGGTTGCGCCGTGGTAGTTTCGGAAATGGCTTCGATCGGCGCGGTCGTGCGCGACGGTTTTAACGGCTTTACAATCGAGCCGGGCGATGTTTCGCAATTAATCGGAAAGCTGCGGATACTGCTTTCCGGCGCGATCGATTTGCGGGAAATCGGAAAAAACGCCAGGAAAACCGTCGAGGAAAAATTCGATCTGCGCGATTACATCGTCAGGCTCGAAAATATTTACAAAGAAATCATTGATAAAAAATCTCTTTAATGCAGCAAAACAAATCAATTAACAACCCGATCGACAAGCCGGCGCGCGTGCGCGTCGTCAGTTTACTGCCGAACGTCTGCGATCACGATCGTTTGATCGAACAAATCGCCGCTCTTGCCGCAAAAGGCGCGGGCGGCTACGTGTGTTTTTCGACCGTGCATATGGTTATGGAAAGCTACGACAATCCGGAATACGGCGCGAAAGTAAACGGCGCGGACCTGATCGTGACCGACGGGATGCCGCTCGTCTGGATGCAGAAATTGCAGGGCGCGAAATCGGCTTCGCGCGTTCGCGCCAACGATCTGATGATCTCGCTTTGCGAATTCGCCGAAAAAAACAATCTGTCGGTCGGTTTTTACGGCGGTCGGCAGGAAGTGATCGACGCGATCATCGAACGCGCCGCGAAAGAAACGCCGAAATTGAAAATCGCATACGCTTATTCGCCGCCGTTTCGACCTTTAAGCGAAGCGGAAGACCTGGAAATCACTGCGGAAATCAATCGCGCCGCGCCCGCCATCCTGTTTATGGGTTTGGGCTGCCCGAAACAGGAAAACTGGATGGCGGCGCATAAAAACAAAACGAAAGCCGTGATGCTCGGCGTCGGCGCTTCGTTTGATTTTTACGCGGGAAACGTTAAGGAGTCGCCCGAATGGATGGGAAAATTGGGCTTGGAATGGCTTTACCGCTTAACGCAGGAGCCGAAACGGCTCTGGCGGCGCTACCTCGTATTAAACCCGCGCTTTGTGTGGCAGGCATTTTTGCAGCTTTCCGGCTTGAAGAAATTCGATCGATAGTTAAAGCTTTTTTACTTTTTTATAAATTTACAAACGCGGCAGCGTAAAGCTGAATTTCGAGCCTTGCCCGATTTCCGATTCGACGCCGACTTGCCCGCCGTGCTGTTCGACGATTTCTTTAACGAGCGAAAGCCCGAGCCCGGTCGATTCTTCTTCCTTGTCCTGACCGTCGCGCGCGATCCGGTAAAATTTCTGCCAGATTTTATCGCGCTCGCTTGCCGGAACTCCGTAACCTTTATCTTCGACGACAACGCGCAGAAAGTCGGCTTCCAAGATCGTCGAAATTATCACGGAAGTTCTTTCCGGACTGTATTTAATGGCGTTATCCACCAGATGCGAAACGACGCGCTGAATCAAGCCTTTATCGGCTGCGACCGGCGGAATATGCGAGTTCGGCTGTTCGACAAGGCGGATTCGTTTGCGTTTGGCGCGTTCCTGCATTTCGCCGACCACTTCGCTGACGATCGTATCGAGCTTGACCGGCGTTTTCTCCATTTCCTGTTTGTCGGTTTGTTCGAGGTTGGAAACGGATAAAAACGTCGTCAGCATTTTCGAAAGTCTCTGCGATTCATTCGATATTATTTCCAGAAACTCGCGCGATTCGCCGGGAATCGTATCGTCCGCCAGAAGAAGCTCGGCAAAGCCCTGAATGCTCGTTACCGGCGTGCGAAGTTCGTGCGACATAAGGCTCGTCAGATCGCTGCGCAGACGTTCGTTTTCCTTAAGAGCGGTAATATCGCTGATCGTTATCAAAAAACACGCGGGTTTCATCGAAACATTCGTTTCGTGAATCGAAACGTCGTCGTTCGGCACTTTTACGAGCGTGATCTGAATTTTCAGGGTCTTGTTTGTTTTAGGGTAAAAAAGGTCTGAATTAAAATTTTCGCCGGTTTGCAGAACGCGCCGAATCGCCAGCGAAGGCTCGTTAAAAATCTCGTTCTTAAAGCTGTCGAGCAGCCCGAAAAGGTCTATTTCGTGAATCTGCGCGGCGTTCTTTTTCAAAAGATGACGCATTTGCCGGTTAAGATACGCGAGCGTTCCGTCGAGATAAGCAATCGCGTGAGCTTCCTTTAAATACGAGCTCGCCACCATTCCGAAACTTTGTTCGAGCATCAGGCTGTTAATCAGGCTGATGACGTCAAGCCGGTTTTCAGCCGAATGCGTCGAAAGACCGCTCCACCAGGTTTTATGCGGCAGGCTTTTACTGCGCAGCTGTTTGCGCTGAAAATTTCGCGCCAGCTGATCGCTGAAAGCTTCGAGCAGATTGCGGTCGGCGTATTCAAAATTCTTGTTTACTTTAACGAATAAAACACCGACCGCCACTTTTTCGTGAATCAGCGGCAGCGCGATGCGCGCCGAACCGATCTTGCTTTCGTCGAGCGAAACAATGGTTTCGCGCTGTTTGAAAGCCTGCACGCAAAGCTCCACGTTTTCGCGCCATTCGGTTTGTCTCGAACTTAAATTGTTTATCGCCTGATCGTTTCGCGCGCGACCGACCGGTTTTAATTGCCCGCTCTCGTCGTAATGAAAAACAATCGCTTCGGAAAGCGGCAAAACGGTTTCGAGCAGCTTCAAACCGCTTTCGATACGCGAATCCGGCGTTTTTCCTTCGAGCAGATGCTCGGTCGAAGCGACCTCGACGAGCCGTTCGGTCAATTCGAAATCGATCAGCCAGAGCTTTTTCAGATGCGCGGCGATCATCGAAACGAAGACGATCGCCGCGACACGCAGAAAAAACAAATTAAAAGAGAAATATTTTGCCGCGATAAAGCTGAAAACCGCCCAAATTCCGACGAACGACAAAACATACGGCAAGACCTTTTTTATGCTGAATTTTTCCGTGACGAGCCCGACGGCGACCGCCAGCAAAAGCAGCAGCAAAAAACTCCGGGAACCGGGCGTCAGCGTGTCGAACGGCAGGAAATCTCTCGAATAAATGAAAAACCCGAGCGCGGTTTCCCATAAAAGGATAATCGAGACGGCTAGCAATAAAGACAAACCGATGGAAAACAAGATACTTCTGTTCTTGAATGTATGCATAGACAGGATTTTTTTCGTGGAAGACTTTTGAGGAAAACCAAGCGGTTAAAACGTTTTGAGCCAAACTTCGATGTTTGACAAAATGATTATGCAATTATTTTTCGAATTAAATCAAGTAATATTATCGCGCGGCGCGGCGTTTTATAAATTTCGCCTTGCAAGTTTGCAAGTCCGCTCGTAATCTCTTAAGAAATGCTTTATCAATCAATCACAGCCCGGCAAGCGGCTGAACGCTTAAAAAACGGGGAGAAATTCAGATTTATCGACGTCCGCGAACCGCAGGAATACGCCGTCGCGCGGATTGAAGAAGCCGAACTTTTGCCGCTGACGCGCTTTAACGAATGGATCGCGACGCTCGACCCGAAAGAAGAAATCGTCGTTGTGTGTCACCACGGAATCCGCAGCGCGAATGTTTGTATGTATCTCGTTCGCAGCGGTTTCGAAAAAGTTTACAATCTCGACGGCGGTATCGATTCGTGGTCCAAAGAAGTCGATGAAAACATCGCTCGCTATTAATTCCCGGCAAATTTCAATCTTATCCGGGATTCCCGCTTAAAATCCTTCAGCTTTTTTCGCCTGTCTCTAAATGTTTCTTCAACTTATGACTCGAATTGTCGCAATCCGAGACTGTAAAAAAGAAACTTATCCCAAATCTCGTAACGGCGAACACCGATCAATAAAAAAGATTTCCGCCTTTTTGAGATTTCGCGTCCTGAAATTGCCGGGCGTCTGTGCGGCGCTCGCTGATGCGTTCCTCGGTCGTGTTGCGCGTTATTACTTCGTATAAAATCGCCTGCTTGTTTTCTTTTTTGCGCAGAATCCTGCCGAGGCGCTGGATGTGTTCGCGAGACGAACCGGAGCCGGAAAGGATTATGGCGACAGAAGCGTCTGGAATATTTACGCCTTCGTTTAAGACTTTTGAGGTGGCGAGCGCCAGCACATCGCCTTTGTTAAAGGCTTCGAGCCAGAAACGGCGTTCCTTGACGTTTGTTTCGTGCGTGATCGCCGGCACTAGATAATCGTTTGAAATGCGGTAAACCATTTCGTTTTCGGCGGTGAAAATTAAAACTTTATCGCTGCGGTGGCGGACGAGCAAATGCTGCAAAACGCGCAGTTTGGCGTCGGTTCCGAGCGCGATTTTTTTCGAGTTTCGGTAAGCTTTCATGGCGCGCCTGCCGTCCTCGCTGCGCGCGCTCTGCATTATAAAAGTTTTCCAGCCGTTGATCGAGCCGAACGGGATGTTTCGCGCGCGCACGAACGAGCGGAAAATTTCGCGCTCGCGTTTGTAGACTTCGCTTTCCTCGGCGCTTAGATCGACCTCGATGCGCTCGATTATATAATCGGCGAGATATTCGCCCGCCAATTGCTGCGCTTCGAGCCGAAAGACGAATTTGCCGACGAGATTTTCGAGCAGCGAATCGTTGCCGTCGGCGCGGTCGGGCGTCGCCGAAAGCCCCAGACGGAAAGGCGCGAGCGCAAATTCCGCCGCGTATTTATAGCCTTCCGACGGCAAATGATGACATTCGTCGAAAATAATCAGCCCGAATTGATTGCCGATGCGTTCCTGGTGCCGGAAAGCCGAAGCGTAAGTCGTCACGGTAATCGCGCCGATCTCGTAAAAACCGCCGCCGATCAAACCGATTTCCGCGTCGAACGTCGAAAGAAGAAGGTCATACCATTGATTCATCAAATCGAGCGTCGGCACGACGACGAGCGTTTGCCGATCGCACATTTCGATCGCCATCGTCGCCACGTGGGTTTTTCCCGCGCCGGTCGGCAAAACAACGACGCCGCACCGCCCGTTTGCGCGCCACGCTTCGATCGATTCGGTTTGATACGGGCGCGGCTCGACGTGAAACTTTTGCTTGAAATCGAAAACGGCGTATTTTTTAGCTTCGTCCGCATAAGCGGTTTTTGCGCGAACGAATTCTTTGATTACTTCGCGGTACAAAAACGCGGGCGCGCGAAATTGACGCGTGCGCGCGTCCCAGACGAAAGCGCCCGGAACCGAATCCAGCTCGCCTGCGTTTTCCAAAATTAATGTTCCCGATTCGTATTTGAGTACAAACCCGTTTTCAATCGAAGATGTAATGCTCACTTAAAATGCTCACTTAAATAGCAAGAGTATGAAGAAACTTTACTGCCTGTCAAACGCTTTTTCGCAGCTCGACCAATCGAAAACCCGCAATGTAAACCGCGCAATTTTAGTATCGAACCGATTCGGCTTTTAATAAGATGAAGAGCCTTTTAAATATAAAAACCATTTTAGATAAAGCGCTTTTTATTTTCTATTTATCTTTGAAACGCTATGGCACAGCCATTGCAGATTCGTAATCAAAGCATTTTGATTGTACGAAAAACGTACTCAAAATTTTAATAAAATATGTAATGACGGTAAAACTGTTCCGAATTTCCGGAAGGCTTTACCGGAAAAATAACAAGGGGAAATAAAATATGAACGAAACAACAGGACGCACACCAATGGTAACCGGGCTTTTTAATGACAGAGATAGCGCAGAACGCGCTTATTCGTCGGTCGAAAGCCGCGGCTATAGTAGAGATGATGTTAATTTGATGATGTCGGACGAATCTCGAAACAAACATTTCGGCGAAGGCACAGCCGACACGGAACTCGGCAGTAAAGCTCTCGAAGGCGCGGGAACCGGTTCGGCTATCGGCGGAACATTGGGCGCGATTATCGGCGGCATTGCCGCAATCGGCACAAACGTTCTGCTTCCGGGTTTGGGCTTAGTTGTAGCCGGACCAATCGCAGCGGCTTTAGTCGGCGCGGGCGCCGGCGGTTTAACAGGCGGCTTGATCGGCGCGCTGATCGGATCGGGTATTCCTGAAGAACACGCGGCGGAATATGAATCAGGCGTCAAAAACGGCGGAATTTTCATGGGCGTAAACGCACGCAACCAGGAAGATGCGGATTACTTCCAGAATGAATGGAACAATCACGGGCAGAAAATCTACAACACCGCCAGAGGAACCGGTTCGAGCGGAATATCAAACAGCACGACTACCGGCGGCAATCAATCTTTCTAAATATTTGAAATATTATAGAAAATTGACGGCAACAACTTAAACGATTCGTTTGAGATTACACAAAAAAAGGGCAGCTTCACGCGGAGTTGCCCTTTTTCAATTTGTTCAGATTTTCAATTTGTTCAGATATTTTTTGTTTATTTCTGCAATTTTCCCTGGAAAGTTTTTCTAAAGAGTTTCTCCTGCGTAGTTTAGAGATGGTGGCAGGAAGCCCTGTATTTATAAAAATTTTTATAAACCTGTATTCATCGGTTATTACCCTTATAACAGGCATTTATGGTTAAAAAAGTTTTCATTGACTTCAATACACCAAAGTGTTAATTCTTCATTATGGCTGCTCGGATTTAACCATCTTTTTTTTATTTTCAAGAGCGGCAAAGCAGATGCGAAAAGAACAAAACACTGCCGAATTGCCTGTTCTGCGGATAAAAGAAAATCATATTTCCGCGATCGAACAGGATTTGCTCGCGATCGAAGAACCGTTAGAGATTCGTCTCGGATTCAAGGAAAACGGGAAACCGGTTCATAAAAGCGTTTCGATCACGATGCGCACGCCGGGCGACGATTTCGAGCTTGCCGCCGGATTTCTGTTTACCGAAGGCATCATAAAATCAGTTGATCAAATCAGCAAGATTCAGCACTGCGGTATCGGCGCAAAAAAAGACGCTCCGCGCAATACGATTCGAGTTGATTTAAGCGATGGCGTTGCGGTCGATTACAAACGGCTCGAACGTCATTTTTATACGAGTTCGAGCTGCGGCGTGTGCGGAAAAACCTCGATCGAAGCGCTGCAAACCGGTGTTTGCCGGTTAAAGGAAGCCGCAAAACCGTTTTTTGAATCGGGCGTGATCCATCGCTTGCCGGAAATCCTGCGCGCCCGCCAAAACGTTTTCGAACAAACCGGCGGGCTGCATGCCGCCGCGCTTTTCAGCGCGAGCGGAGAAATAGAATCGCTGCGCGAAGACGTCGGCAGGCACAACGCGGTCGATAAGCTTATCGGCGCGCAGTTTCTCGCCGGAAAAACCCCGGTCGGGGATAAATTGCTGCTCGTCAGCGGTCGCGCCAGTTTCGAGCTTGTGCAAAAAGCCTTGATGGCTGGAATCCCGATTCTCGCAGCGGTCGGCGCGCCCTCGAGTCTCGCCGTCGAGCTTGCAAATGAATACGAAATGACGCTTTTGGGTTTCGTCCGCGACAATCGTTTTAACGTTTATACGGGTGCGGAAAGAATCGGCAGCGATAATCGCGTGAGCGCGAAAACAAAACGAGCGGTATCGGGCAAGCCGGGATATTAACAATAAGCGCCCGGCAGGCGAACGCCTTACTCGCATCCGGCAAGACAAATGCGCGTAACTTTTATTAATCTTATTAACAGGTGAGATAAGCAGCAAATGATCGACAAAGCGAACAACCAGGAAATTGACCCACGCGAAGGAACGCAGATCGAAGGCGCGCACGAAGCGGCAAATGCTGCCGATAATCACCAGGCGAGTCACTGGACGGCGGGCAAAGAAAATATTCGTTCCGAATCCGATATTGTTCGCGAAGCTGTCGAGTCTCCGGGCGGAGCAGACAGCGCGAAAAAGCAGATACGGCAGGCTAATCTCGCCGAAGCGAGTAATTTTCACGGCGAGCAGCCTCTGGTCGCAAGCTACGAGGGAACCGCTGAAATTCGACACGAGACTCCGGAAGAATTTACAAATTTGCGCGTTACGCGCCCGGAGCGGACAGCCGCAGGGCTTCCCGCAATCATTTCGACGATGCGTCATACGCTGAGCCGCATGGGCATTATGCGCACGATCCGCACGCTTAAATCGGTAAATCAAAAAGACGGTTTCGATTGCCAGTCGTGCGCCTGGGCTGACCCGGACGGCGAGCGTCATTTTTTTGAATTCTGCGAAAACGGCGCGAAAGCCGTCGCCGACGAAGCGACTACGAGCCGCGCGACGCCCGAATTTTTCGAGCGCTACAGCGTCGCCGAGCTTTCGCAAAAGTCTGATTTCTGGCTTAACAAACAAGGTCGAATAACGCATCCGATGATTTTGCGCAAAGGCGCGGCGCATTACGCTCCCGTTTCGTGGGAAGAAGCCTTTTCGCTGCTTGCCGATGAACTGAACCGGCTCGCGTCGCCCGACGAAGCCGTGTTTTACACTTCGGGCAGAGCTTCGAACGAATCGGCTTTTTTGTACCAGCTTTTCGTTCGTCAATACGGCACGAATAATTTGCCCGACTGCTCGAATATGTGCCATGAATCGAGCGGAACGGCTTTGACCGAAAGCATCGGAATCGGCAAAGGCACCGTCACGCTCGAAGATTTCGACAAATGCGATTTGATTATCATTCTCGGGCAAAATCCGGGCACGAATCACCCGCGAATGCTGACTTCGCTCGAAAACGCGAAACGCAACGGCGCTAAAATTCTAACGATCAATCCGCTGCCCGAAGCCGGGCTGCTCGGCGTCGTCAATCCGAACCCGCAGGAATATAAAAACCCTCTGAAATTTCCGCTGGTCGTTTTAGGCAATCAATCGACGCCGCTTTCGGATCTTCATCTTCCGGTTCGCATAAACGGCGATATGGCTGTCTTAAAAGGAATGATGAAATATATGCTCGCTCAAGAAGCGGCGCATCCGGGCTCGGTTCTCGATACCGGTTTTATCGAGCGTGACACGGCGGGATTCGAAGAATTCCGGGCGAATCTCGAAAAGGCGAATTGGTACGACATCGTCGAGCAAAGCGGCGTCAGCCGTGAACTGATCGAACGCGCCGCCGCGCTTTACATAAAATCGAACCGCGTGATTACGTGCTGGGCGATGGGCTTGACGCAGCATAAAAACGCGGTCGGCACGATTCAGGAAATCGCCAATCTGCATTTTATGCGCGGCAATATCGGCAAGGAAGGCGCGGGATTATGCCCGGTTCGCGGTCATTCGAACGTGCAGGGCGATAGAACCGTCGGCATCTGGGAGCGCCCGCGCGAAGAGTTTTTAAAGGCGCTCGACGAGGAATTTAAGTTTACGGCTCCGCGCAAGCACGGCTACGACACGGTCGAATCGATCAAGGCGATGCATGTCGGAAGAGCGAAGGTTTTCTTTGCTCTCGGCGGCAATTTTCTTTCCGCGTCGCCCGATACGGAATACACGGCGCACGCTCTTCGGCGCTGCTCTTTAACGGCGCAAATCATCACGAAACTTAACCGAACGGCTTTGATTGCCGGCGAGCAGGCGCTGATTCTGCCTTGTCTCGGGCGCTCGGAAAAAGATTTTCAAGCGGGCGGCGAGCAGTTTATTTCGTGCGAAAACACGATGGGCGTCGTGCAGATGTCGAAAGGAATTCTCGAACCGGCTTCGGAACATCTGCGCAGCGAGCCCTGGATCGTCGCGCGGCTTGCAAAAGCCGTTTTAGGCGCTAAATCAACGGTCGATTGGGACGCGTTGGTCGCAGATTACGACTATATCCGCGGCAAAATCGAACGAACGATTCCCGGCTTTGAAAATTACAACGAGCGCGTTCGCCGCGGCGGCGGTTTTTACCTGCCGAACGGTCCGCGCGAAAACGTCTTCCCGACGGCGACCGGCAAAGCCAATTTTACCGTTCACGAATTACCGATTCATAAAATCGCGCACGGCGAGCTGATTATGATGACCATCAGGACTCACGACCAGTTTAATACGACGATTTACGGGCTCGAGGATCGTTACCGGGGCGTTCACAACGAGCGGCGCGTGATTTTGATGAACCCGGCGGATATGATCGAGCGCAATCTGGAAAGCGGGCAAGTTGTAGACATAACCAGTCATTTCGACGACAACGTCGAACGCAAAGCGCGGCATTTTATCGTCGTCCCGTATGACATTCCGCGCCGCTGCGCCGCCACGTATTACCCGGAAACAAACGTTTTGGTTCCGATCGGAAGCACCGCAGACCGCAGCAATACGCCGGTTTCCAAATTTATCCGCATAACGGTCGCGCCGCACAAAACAAAACCGGGCGAGCCGTCGATCGTCGGCAAATTCGATTACGATTACGTCGACGGCTACGCGCAGAAAAAAGCCGAACCGAGTTTAAGCCGCCGGGCAACCGACGGTTTGCTCGGCATAGTAAATCTCGAACACACGGTCGGAATTGCCGTCTGGGCGACGATCATCGGGGCGGTATTAAAAGGAATCTACGATTCGCAGGCGGGAGGATAAAAAGGCGTGTTTTGTGCCGACGCGCGAAAACTTCGTAAAAATATTCGACAGTTCTTTTTTAATTTTTAATGTGAAAATTTTAAGGTGAAAAGATTCTGTTCACTGCTCTTTATATTTTTTGCATTTAATGTTTGACGGTTATATTTTAATCGGCGGCAGATCGAGCCGTATGAAAACGGATAAATTCCGGCTTCGTTTGGGCGAAGCGACTTTTGCCGAACGCGCTTTCGCGGCGCTGCGTAAAATTGCCGGCGAGCGCGTTTACTTCGTTTGCGCCGAAAACCAGGTAAAAGAAACGCACGGGCAATTGCCCGTCAATGCGCGTGCAATTGCCGATTCGGTTCCGGGGAAAGCGGCGATCGGCGGAATTTACACGGCTTTAGCAAATTCGAAAAGCGAATGGACGGCGGTTTTGGCGTGCGATTACCCGTTTGTGAACGCGGATTTATTCGCGCGGCTGGCTGAAATATCCGATTCGGTGAAGCGTGACGTTTCGGCGATCGTCACGCTTCAGCCCGGCGGCAGAGTTCAGCCGCTTTGCGCGATTTACCGGACAAGCGATTGCATTAAAGCCGCAAAACAATTGATCGAAAGCAACTGTGTTCCGCCGGCGCGCCGTTTGGCGGAAAACGTTTCGACGCGGTTTGTAAAGTTTGCGGAAATAGCAGATCTGCCCGGCGCCGAATCCTTTTTTATAAACGTCAATACGCCTGAAGAATATACCGAAGCGCAAAAGATTTTCCGGCAAATGCCGCATAAGTAAAGAATTTCGCTGTGTCCCGTCGTTTAGTTTCAAAGCAATCGCAAGCCTGTTCAAACCCTGCTTGATTACCCTCGCGCAACTTCGCTATACTCATTTATTAACCGCTTGGATGTAGTTAAACTTTCTGCCTTTTCTCATGGAACAATTACTGAAAAAGTATTTCGGATACGACGCGTTTCGTCCTTTGCAAAAAGAGATTATCGACGCCGTTTTAAACCGAAAAGACGCGCTCGTGCTGATGCCGACCGGCGGCGGGAAATCTCTGTGTTTTCAATTGCCGGCTTTGATGCTTCCGGGCGTGACGATTGTTATTTCGCCGCTTATCGCTTTAATGAAAGATCAGGTCGACAGTTTGCGCGCAAACGGCGTCGCGGCTGAATATATCAACAGCTCATCGACGGCGGCGGCGAATTCCGATGTAATGAAGCGGTTAAGAAAAGGCGAAGTGAAAATCGTTTACGTCGCGCCCGAGCGCCTCGCTTTAGCTGACTTTCAAAACTTTTTGAAAACGATCAACGTCAGCCTGTTCGCCATCGATGAAGCGCATTGCATCTCGCAATGGGGACACGATTTTCGCCCCGAATACAGAAGCTTAAACGTTTTGCGCAGAAATTTCCCGGAAGTTCCGATGATCGCTTTAACGGCGACGGCGACGGAAAAAGTTCAGGAAGATATCGTCCAGCAGCTGCGCGTCACCGAGCCGCAAATTTTCTTAACCAGCTTTAATCGCCCGAATTTAACTTACAGCGTTTTGCCGAAACGCGATGCTTTTCAATCGACCGTCAGCCTTTTGCGCGAGCATGCCGGGCAATCGGCAATTATTTATTGTTTTTCGCGCAACGAAACCGAAGTTTTATCGGAAAAGCTGCGCGCCGACGGCTTTAAATCCCTCGCTTATCACGCGGGAATGTCAGCCGATGAGCGCAGCGCGGTTCAGGATAAATTTATCGGCGGCGCGACGCACATCATCACCGCGACCATCGCCTTCGGAATGGGCATCGACAAGCCGGACGTGCGGCTCGTCGTGCATTACAATATGCCGAAAACCCTGGAAGGCTATTACCAGGAAACCGGTCGCGCGGGCAGGGACGGCTTGCCGAGCAAATGCGTTTTGTTTTTTTCCGTCGCCGATAAATATAAATATTCGACCTTTATCAACGAGATGAGCGATGAGGAAGAGCGCAAAAAAGCGAACGTGCAGCTCGATCAAATCTTTCGTTTCTGCGCGCTGACGACCTGCCGGCGCAAGCATCTGCTCGAATATTTCGGCGAAAAAGCCGATTCGGTAGAATGCGCGACGTGCGACAATTGCCAAAGCCCGGTCGAGCTTTTCGACGCGACGATCGACAGCCAGAAAATTATGTCGGCGGTCGTTCGCACCGGTCAGCGCTACGGGAAAGGTTATATTATCGATGTTTTGCGCGGTAAAGACGACGAAAAGATCAAGGCGCGCAGGCACGAGGAATTGACGGTGTTCGGCATTATGCGCGATCAATCCGTTCATCAGCTGAGCCAGCTTTTCGATTTTCTGCTCGAGCGCGGGCTTCTGGCGATGGTCGGCGATAAGTACCCGATTATACAGCTTGCGCCCGACGGCTTAACAATTTTGAAAAATCGCGAATCGATCGCTTTGCCCAAGCCGCGCGAAAAAAGCAAAACAAGGGAAAAACCGCAAAAAGCAAAAGGCAATCTGCCGTATGACGAGGATTTGTTTCAGGAGCTGCGCCAGCTTCGCCGTTCAATCGCCGCCGAACAAAACGTACCGCCTTATATTATTTTCGGCGACGTTTCGCTGCAGGCGATGGCGCGAAGCGTTCCGACGAGCCGCGGCAGTTTCGCGCAGATTCACGGCGTCGGCGAACGCAAGCTCGATCAATACGGCGACCAATTTTTAAAGGTCATCAACGATTACGTTTCGACCGCCGCATAAATTTCAAACGGCAATCGAAACGTAATTTTCTCAAAACAGGGTATCAAGCTGGCTGAGCTGAGCGGCATCGCAATCGATGCGGCTCATAACCGATTTTTCGAGCGCGAAATATTCGCGCCTTGATTGTTCAGTCATTTTCAAATCAAACTGATCGCGCGCGTTTTTTGCTTTGACGAATTCGTAATACATAAAAAAGTCGTTATCGACCGTGCAGTCATCGTGGCAATGATTATCGAAAATAATCTCGTATTTAACGCCCGGTTCCCGCTTTATCGTGTGCGCCGGGATGTTGTCTATTTCTAAAACCACTTCTCCGCTGTCAGTATCCGGCGAAAACTTCATCTCACCGCCGACAATTTCGCCGATCGTTCCTAAATTCCACGAAACACCCGGATTTGCGTGATTATACAAAGTGTATCTCATCGTCGTCAGCTGCTCGGTGTAAAGCATCGCGTCCGGCACGGCGAGCAAAATTTTATTTTTATTTTCTATTACTTCGACGCCATCGGCATGCGTCAGCGTTTTATCTTCTAAATCCACGAAGTAGCGAAAATCACGATCGTCATTGTTTTGACGCTGAAACCAGTTAAAGCCGTTTTCTCCTGCAAAATACGGGTGTTCGGGCATCACGGTGTTTGTCGTCAGAAAATTGATGGTCTGCCCGACGGAAACCGGAATCGGCACGGCTTCGCTATCGCCGACCTTTTGGACAAAAACTTTCAGCAGATGTTTATCTACCTGCGGAAGTAAAAATTCCCAGCGAGCACGAGCCTTGTTATAACAGCACAAAGCCAAGCCGTAAACGAGTATTCTGACATCCGCATCGGGATCTACAGGCATATTTTTTTTCTCCTAATTGTATTTGTTTAGACCAGAACTAGATTTCCCCGCCGAGGGTCATAAAAGCAGCCCAGTAATACGGGTGGCGGTATTTGCCGTCGCTCGCGTTCATAATTTCGATTTGCGCGCGGCGAAGAGATTCCGTTGCCGAAAGATTTCCGGTTTTCCGGTAACGGTGAAAGAGAATCATCAAATCGGCGGTCGCGCCGGACTCTACTTCCCAAAAACTGGCGACGACCTGCGGAACGCCGGCGGCGAGAAACGCGCGCGCCGCTCCGATCATTCCTTCTCCGGCGTAATAATCTTCAACACCGGTTCGGCAGGCGGAGAGAATTACGAGTTTTGTTTTTTTTAGTTTTTCTCCTGCAAGCTCGCGGTTGAAAAGCACGCCCCGATTTTCGCCGTTTCCGGAACGACCGGTTTCCGGTACCGAGTTGAGGATAAAACCCGAACGCATCGGCGAATGTTCATCGACGACGTAATGACCGGCAAAATGCATTACGGATGCCTGCCGCAGATGCTTTTTAAATGATTCTTTCGTGGCTTGTTTTCCGGCGAGAATAACCGGAGATCGATAAAGTTTGCCGATTTCTTCGGCTTCCCGGCGCGCGTCCGGCAAATCCGGCAAGTTCGAATAAACGGTTTTATCGAATGACGGATTGCCGACGGCGAGCAGGCTTTCGGGCAGATTTTTTTCGAGGCTTTTTCTAAGATTGTTCGAGCTTAAAAGATACGTGTTGGCGCTCGGCGCAAAAAATACGCTGTAATCGGAAATCAGTCTTTTTTTCGATCCGGGCGCGATCAGCGCTGAAAAAGAAAGCCGGAATAAAAACTTGTCGGGAACGATCGCCAGTTTCTTATACGGACTTAAACGACCGGCGACCGGACTTATTAAAATATTGTAGAGCTCTTCGGCGAGCATTGATTCGGCGTCGCCCGCAGCGGCGTCTTTATTTGAGATAAGAGCGGAATAGTCGAGGACCTTTTTTTGCAAATCCGCGATTGGAATAACAGTTTGCCCGATTGCCAGATCGTCGTTTGAAACGAGCCAGACGAGAACTTTGCCGGGCAAAACCGAATATTGCAGAATCTGCACGGTTTCCGGAATATCGCGTCGAAAGTCATTTACGCGGCGCGGCTGCGAAACGACGTTTGCAGAACTTGCCGCACTCGTTTTAACGGTTTCCGGCGCGGCGCGGCTATTTAACAGATCAAGCAAAGAACGCGAAAGCGATTGCTCTGTATAATCGTAAGCTTGCTCGTAATTTCCTTTTTCGTATTCGTAATCGACGGCAAGATCGTAAACGCTCTGCTCGCGGTCGAAAAAGTGATTGCGCGTCTGCTCTTCGATGATCGTTTCGCGGTTGCGCTCGAAAATCCGCAAAACGATCGGCAATTCCGTCGCGACCGCTTCGTTATTCTGCGATTCGGCGTAACAGAGCAGGCGTCCTTTGCGCGCTTCGTATTCCTCAAGCCGAAATTCCATCGAGCTTAAGCTCTCGATCACGCCGTCGTAAAAACTAATCGCCTGCGCGCAATCGCCGGTTTCGCGCTTAAAATGCCCGATCTGCACTTCCGTGTAGTTGAGCAGTCTTTTGCGAGTCGGCTCATCGCTTTGCGCCCCGGCTGTGCGGCGGCTTTCTTCGATATAAAACCACGCTTCTTCGAATCTTCCGCGCGCTTTATTGATTATCCCGAGCGTTAAATCCGAGATGTGAATCAAGGTCGGGTCCTGCAAAGATTGCGCAACTTCGATGGCGTCGGCTTCGAAAGCGGCGGCGGCGGCGTAAAGACCGCGCGAGTAAAAAACTTCAGCGGAAAAAAAAGATTTTCGCCATAGCTGCCGCAAACTTTTCTGCGAGGCGTCATCAAACGCAAAGGCACGCTCAAAATAATATAAAGCGTTGTTTGAATCGTTTAATTGATAATAAACATCAGCCAGCTGCAAAAGAACTTTTTCAGTCAGATAATCGTCGGAGATTTCTTCGGCGAGTGCTAACGATTGTTTATTTAACTCGACGATCCGCGCGTAGTCGCGGCTGCCGTAATACGCGTCGACAGCTTTGCTGAGCGCCTGCGCCCGCAGCCACTTGTAGTTTCTCGCCGCGCTGAAATCCGCCAAACCGTTTAATATTCCAGTGCTTTCGCGCACCTCATCGAGCTGAAAGCGGCAATATCCAATCCAGTAATCGAGAAGTTTCGCTTCAAGAGAATTGTTTGCCCGCGCCAGAAGTTTCTGCGCTTGCTGAAATTCCGCAAGCGCTTCGGCGTATTTCGATTTCAAACAGAAATTGTAACCGTTTTTAACGGCAAAATGCGCCTTGCCGAGCAGTGAAAGCTCCGCCTCGGAAGCGCCTTCATAATAATCGCCGACTTCTCGCCAAAAAGCGTCGCCGCTGCGCGTTTCTTCGAGCGCCCCGGCGTATTTCAACGCTTCGAGCCTTTGAGCCGCTTCCACCGGACGGTTTTGCAAATGAGCTTCAACAAATAAAAAAGCAAGCTGTTGAGGTACCAGCTTGCCTGTAATCATTTCGCGATTCCGACTTATAATTTTATAGGCGCGATCCGCGTCCCGAATCAGAAAAGCCTTCGTGTATTCCTCTGTAACTTCTTCAGCCGTTCGGCTTTCCTGGTTCTGAGATTCGATGCGCTTAAGATTATTTCTCGCTTCTTCCGCCCATGGAGAATCGCTGTCGAGCCGCAGATATTCTTTCCAGGCGACTGCCGCCTGTCCGGGCAAATTCAAAGCTTCCAGGTTTAAAGCCTTGTTAAAACGCGCTGCCCGAGATGCCGGATCAAACTTAATCGCTTCTTCAAAAAACTCGAGAGCTTTAGCGGCTGTCTCGATTCTGCCGGCGGCATCGTCCGGCAAACTCTTGCTTTTTTCCAGGTAAGCCGTGCCTAAATCATTTAACGCGCCCGCGTTTTCAGGAGATAGTTTTTGGGATTTCTCAAGCTGCGCGAGCGCCTGGTCAAAATCCTTTTTCAATAAATAAAGGCGTCCGAGCGCGTGCAAAGTTTCGGCGTTCGGATTTTCCGCCGCATCGTCGAGAAGAATTCTTTCAGCCCGGTTGCGTTCGGTTAGATTGATGCTGTCGCCGAGACCGCCGCGCAGCGCTCCGAGCGGCGCGTAATCGATGTCTGAAATGCGAGCTTGCAGCGGGCGCTCTGTTTTATAAGCTTTATTGAGCGAAGATAGGGCAAGCTCGGTTTCCGAGCCGGTAAACGGCAATTTCCAGACGGCAAATGCGGCGATGAGCAAAACGACGCCGGTGAAAACAACCGGCAACGGGCGTAAAAACCAATTTCCGAACAAGCCCGGCTGCGCGCTGTCTTCTTTTATCACCGGCACGGGTTCGGCTGTTTGCAGTTCGAAATCGCTCGATCCGCCGGCGTGAATCGAAGCCGCCTGTTCGTTTACGTATTTGCGCAGTGATTTGGCAAACTCAACTCTTTTCCGCATCCGTCCGGAACGCGAAAGATATTTTTCGAACGTTTCGCTTTCCGCCGGATCGAGTTCGCCGTCGGCGTATTCCTGCGCCAATTCCGTTTCTTCCAATTCCAGCTGCTGATAAAAATCCTCGTCGCTCATCAGCCGCGCTTCAAGCTTCTCCCTCTCCGCCTCGCAAGCGATTCCGCCGAGAAGATATTCGCGTAAAGCTTTATTTTTATCTGTCTTTTCAGGCATTTTCAGTCTTAAAATTCTTTGCTGCACTTCCATATGCAAAAAGAGGCTAAAATATTTCACCTTTTTTCACGCATTTATTGCAACAGTTTTCCAGCTTCTCGCGAATGCGGAAAGCTTTTAGATGCATAGCGCTAACCGAAATGTTCATTTTTTCTGCAATAGCGCGGCGCGTTTCTACTTTTTCCGTGTCATGAAAAGCATAATAAGCAAGAATAAAATCTCGCTGTTCAGTCGTTAATTTTTTCAAACATTGCTGCAGACAGCGATAATAACCGTCTTCTTTATTTGATTTGGCGGGCTCAGTTTCAGCGATGGCTTTTGATAATTCGATCTGCTGCGGCTGGCGGTAAAATTCGTGAGACACGTTTCTGGCGACTCCTAAAAAATACGAAACCGGATCGCCTTTATATGTCGAGACGATCCTGTGTATTTTCGCCGTCACGCGATTTATCGTTTCGTCGGTCAGTTCTTCCGCCTTAAAACAACCGCGCAGCTCGAAAACTCTTATCAAACGAGTTCGGATGACTTCATATTTTTGACCGGCGATGTCGCGATCGGGATCGAGCCACGTCAGAAGCTGTTCAAAATTGTCTTTTACGATGCTTAAATCTTTAGACATTTGCGTAGAGAGTTTACGTTACCTTTCCAACCTCTTTTAAATATAAAAAAAATAGATTTCGCCAACTATCCGCCGTGAAGCTTTTTTGTGACTGCTAGCGGAACCGATCGATCCACCTTGCATTATTTTTAGATCTTTTTACGAGAAATTTTTATATTTCTTCGAAGCGAGACGCCCGCAAGTGAAATACGTTTTTAATTTTTAATGGTGTAAATAAGGAAATTAATCAGCTTTTACTCAAACTCCGGTCGCTGAACCTTTTTTTGCCGGGAATGACACCTTTCATTTAACCAAAATACAATGATTTGTCCACTCGGCGTGCACTTTCGGGAAATTAAAATTTAATGCGCTTCTTTTTGTTTATCCCGGCGCAGCGTAAAACCGGACGCGTTTCGATTGAAACGAAACGGTACGAGCGCCTCGTATATCGCGTTGCGGCTGCGACAATTATGAGTTTGCTTTCGTTACCCGGCTCAAGTAAAACCGGCGTCGCGCTCCCTTTTAATACGCGATGCCGATTATGTTTACTCTTTGAAGCTTCCAAAAAACGAATTCTTGCTGACACGAGAAAATCTTTTTGTGAGTCTGCAAACATTGCGTTCGCTAAAGCTAAAGATTTCCATAATTAATAAAACTATAATAACAGGAAGAGGTTTTCCGGGATTTTTGCGCTATTTTTATTTAAGAGCATTCCGAGTTTGTGCGGAAATCGCTTATTGCCGAATCTTCACCGTTTTTTTCGCTTTCTTTCCGAAACTTTGTTTCGCGGGCTTCGTAACATACCTAAAGAACCTGAATTCAAACGATATTCAATCAAAAAAAAACAAATAAAAAAGGTCGGAACAAAACGCCGACCGACACAAAAAAAATGTCCATCCGCCGGATAAAAACTCAAACCTTAACTGGTAATCCGGCTACATTTAAAAGGAGTAAGTTTATGAAAAAAAGTCAAATATTTTTCAGTATATTTCTAGCCGCCGCGATTTTATCGATTACCGCGGCGGCACAGACAACCGGCAAGATTTCGCGCGTCGAATTCAAAGAAACGGTGTTAAAAAACGGTTTGCGAGTTATTACGGTCGAAGACCACACCGCGCCGGTTATCGCTATTAACGTCACGTACGACGTCGGCTCGCGCAACGAGCGAAAGGGGCGCACCGGGTTCGCGCATCTGTTTGAACATATGATGTTTAAGGGATCGGAAAACATCGGCTCCGGCGAACACTTCACGCTCGTTTTCAATAACGGCGGAACGATGAACGGAACGACCAACGAAGACCGTACAAACTATTTCGAAGCTTTGCCCGCCAATCAGCTCGATCTGGCGATTTTCCTCGAAGCCGACCGCATGAAAAGCCTCGCGATCACCAAGGAAAACCTCGACAACCAGCGCAATGCCGTGCAGGAAGAACGACGCCTCGGCGTCGACAACGTGCCTTACGGCAAAAGCAGCGAAATTCAGCAGGAACTGCTTTACGACAATTTCGCGTACAAACATACGGTCATCGGCTCGATGGACGATCTGAACGCGGCAAGCGTCGAGGACGTCGCCGATTTTTTCAAAACTTATTACGCTCCGAACAACGCGGTTCTCACGCTCGTCGGAGATTTCAAAACAGAAGACGCTCTGGCGCGTATCCGCAAAAGCTTTGAAAGCATTCCGCGCCAGCCGGCTCCGCCCGCCGTCGATATGACCGAGCCGGAACAAAAAGCCGAGCGCCGCGCAACGATCGAAGACGCTCTCGCGCGTCTTCCGCAAGTCGATATCGCCTTTAAAACCGTTCAGGGTAACACGCCTGATTTTTACGCGCTTCAGGTTTTGTCTTCGGCGCTGCAAAACGGTCAAAGCTCGAGACTTTATCAGAAACTCGTTAAAGAAAAAGAAATGGCGACGGACGTCGGCGGTTACGCTGACGAAAAACGCGGAACGGGCGCTTTATATATCTCGGCGACGTATAAACCGAATATGAAAACCGAAGACGTCGAAGCGGCTATCTACGACGAAATCGAGCGCATCAAGCGCGAAGGCGTCGCCGATTGGGAATTGCAGAAAGCCAAAAACGCAACGCGCCGCAATTTTATCAACGGATTGCTCAGCTCGCTTTCGCGCGCCAATACCATCGGGCAATACGCGGTTTATTACGGCGACCCGAATCTTATCAATACGAGGCTCGACAAGGTAAACGCCGTCACCAAGGAAGACGTCATGCGCGTCGCCAATAAATACTTAAAACCGACAAACCGCACCGTAGTCGTCACCACGCTCAAAGCCAAAACGGCGGGAAACACCGGAGGCGTTCAGTAAAGGAGATTTCAAGTCATGAATATTTACAAAGAAACAAAAAACAAGCTGCGCGCCTTTTCGCCAGTAATCGCTTTATCAATTGCCGTTTTAGCTTCGCTCGGCTCGATCAACGCGCAAACCGGCGCTCCGCAAAGTCAAACGATAAAAGGCGCTGAAATAAAAGGTCGCGCGCCGGTCAGCAAGGAAATATTGCAGGTCAAGCTCCCGAAAGCTCAGGAAGCGACATTAAAAAACGGTCTGCGCGTCGTTTTGCTTGAAAATCATAAAGTTCCGACCGTTTCGATGCAGATGGTTATTTTAAGCGGCGGACTTTCCGACCCGGCAGACCGCCGCGGTTTAGCCAGTTTTACCGCTTCGCTTTTGCGTGAAGGAACGCAAACGCGCACAAGCCGCCAGATCGCCGAACAAACCGACGCGCTCGGAGCGACTTTAAGCGCAAACTCGGGATTATCGGCGTTTACGACGAACATTAACGCTTCCGGCTTAGTCGAAAACATGGACGAAACGCTCGATATTTTCGCGGACGTTATCCGTAATCCGAAATTTCCGCAGGAAGAAGTCGCTAAATTTAAAACGCGCACATTATCTCAACTGCAATCACAGCGCGGAATCCCGCAGTTTTTGGCGGCGGAGCGTTTTCAGAGGGCAATTTACGGCGATCACCCGGGCGGGCTCATCGCGCCTTCGGTCGAAGCCGTCCGCGCCGTTACGCCGGAAAGTTTAACGGCTTTTCACGCGCAGAATTATCTGCCGAATAACGCTATTTTAGCCGTTGTGGGCGATGTAACGTTGAAAGACCTTTTGCCGAAACTCGAACGCGAATTCGGCGATTGGAAAGCCGGAAAAGCCGTCAGCACAACGCTTGCAGCGGTGCCGAAACAGGGAGCGTCGAAAATTTATCTGATCGATCGTCCCGGATCGGTGCAAACCGTTCTTCAGCTCGGCACGCTCGGCATCGAACGGACAAGCCCCGATTATTTCGGAATGCTCGTGATGAACAGAATTTTCGGCGGCGGACCCTCGGCGCGTCTTTTTATGAATCTCCGCGAAGATAAAGGCTACACGTACGGCGCTTACAGCTCGTTCGGCGGCTCGAAGTTTCCGGGAACCGTTCTGGCAAGCTCGGAAGTTCGCACGGACGTGACCGAAGGCGCGATGAAAGAGTTTATGTACGAAATCAACCGCATCCGCGATGAAAAAGCTTCGGCGGAAGAGCTCGAAAACGCCAAACGCGCGCTTATCGGCAGTTTTGCGCTTTCGCTCGAACAGCCGCAGGCGCTTCTGCAAAACATCATCACGCAGAAACTTTACGATCTGCCCGCCGATTACTGGGATACATATCCGAAAAGAGTAATGGCGATCACCTCGGACGATGTGCAGAATATTGCCAAAAAATATCTCGATACGGGACGCCTGCAAATCGTCGCGGTCGGCGACGCTTCAAAAGTCCGCGCGCCCTTGGCGAAATACGGCTCGATTGAAGTTTACGACGTCGAAGGCAAAGTCGTTTCAAATCCTTAAAGATGATATTTGAAACAAGTTAGCGTAAACTAAAGGGCAGCCGTTGCGAGTTGCCCTTTAGTTTTTTTATATAACAGAGCGTGCCTGAAACTTCGGTTCGTTTATCCGGCTGTAATTCTTTGACCGCGAGTTTTCTTAAAATAAAATGAAATTTATCGACACCTGTAAAGCAGCGCTTATCGCTGCGCTTTTACTAAACGCAAACTTTGAAATTTACGCGCAGACATCTTCGTCTTTCAAGCCGCCTCAAAGGGCGAGCCGTCAAAAAAGCGGCGCGAACGCTTCTCGGATCGAGGAGCGAAACGTTCGCGCTCATATGGATTTTTTAGCCGGCGACGCATTGCAGGGTCGCGGCAGCGGAACGCAGTTCGAGCTTCTCGCCGGTCAGTATATCGCTTCACAAATGCGGCAGTTCGGCATCGAACCGGCGGGCGACGCCGACGCTTCGGGCGCGAAAACTTATATTCAGACGGTTAATATTACGAGAAATTCTTTCGCCGAAGCTCCGAAAGTTTCTTATTCGTCAAATAATTCCGAGGTGAGCTTTGAACACGGCAAAGAAATTCTTGTTTTGCGAATGAGCGCGGGAAGCGCGCGCGGCGGGCTGCAAAAAATAACTTTAGGCGAAACGCCGAAACCGGGCGCGGTTGTTCTTGTAACTCTGCGCGAAGGCGAAGACGCGCAAAACCTTATGCGCTCGCTGCAAGCGCTTTCGGCAAGCGGCGCGGCGGCTGTGATTGTCGAGGAAACTCCGCAATGGAGAGCGCAGTGGGGCAACCTTGCAGCTCGAAGAATTTCTTACTCGGCAATCGCGGGCGGTGCTCCCGCCGGATTCAACTTGATTGTAGCGGGAAAAGATGCGATTGACGCGCTCAAAAAGGTCGCCGACGGAACGCAAATCGAAATCAAAGGACAGCTCGCCGCCCCTTTAATACAGCAGACATGGAACGCGGTCGGAAAGCTGACCGGTACGGATTCCAAACTTTCGGCGGAAGTCGTTCTGCTCAGCGCGCATATGGATCATCTCGGCATTCGGGAAAACGCTCCGGGCGAAGACAAAATTTTTAACGGCGCCGACGATGACGCGTCGGGCTGCGTCGCCGTTCTCGAACTGGCGCGCGTTCTGGCTGAGGGTCGTCGCCCGAAACGAACAATTTATTTCGCTTTTTTCGGCAGCGAAGAAGCGGGCGGCTTCGGTTCGAAGTATTTCGCAAACACTCTGCCTTTTCCGAAAGAAAATCTGGCGGCAAACCTGCAATTTGAAATGATCGGTCGCCCGGACGCGAAAGTCGCCGCCGAAGAGCTCTGGCTGACCGGCTACGACCGTTCGAATTTAGGAGCGGAACTGGCAAAACAAGGCGCGAAGCTCGTCGCCGATCCGCATCCGAAGGAAAACTTTTTTCAGCGTTCGGATAATTACACGTTAGCCGCGCAAGGCATCGTCGCCCACACGGTTTCGAGTTTCGGGCTTCATACCGATTATCATAAAGCGAGCGACGAGATAAAAACCATCGATTTTAATCATATGACGCGCTCGATCAATTCGATGGTCAAGCCGGTTCAATGGCTTGTGAATTCGAGTTTCAAGCCGAGTTGGTATGAAGGCAAAAAGCCGTAAACTTTTCCCGCTCGCTTTAGCCGCAAACCGGCGAAAAACGCGCTCGTTAAAAACAAATAAAAAACCCTTTGGAGAAAAGCATCTTGTCTGAAAACAAAAATGAAGCCGCCGGTTCGTTAAAAGCCGTAATTTTCGATATGGACGGGATTTTAATAGATTCCGAACCTTTCTGGCGCGAGGCGGAAATCGCCGCGTTCGCTCGAATCGGAGTTCGATTGACGGAAAGCATGTGTCTCGAAACGATGGGTCTCAGAGTTGACGAAGTTATCCATTACTGGCACAGGAAATTTCGTTGGGAAAACTTCGTTCCCGGCGAGCTTGAAAACCAAATTACCGGCGGAGTTATCGATTTGATACGCTTAAAAGGCGAAGCCAAACAAGGAATGAGCGAAGCGTTCGAGTTTTTTAAAGACAAAAACTTAAAAATCGCGCTCGCTTCGTCTTCCTCGTATAAAATTATTCACGCCGTGATCGAACATCTCGGAATTGCGGGCGAGTTCGAATGCATCTATTCGGCTGAAGAAGAAAAATACGGAAAGCCGCATCCGGGCGTTTACCTGGCGACCGCTGAAAAACTGCGCGCCGCGCCTTCGGAATGCCTGGCGATCGAAGATTCGTTTAACGGCGTGCTCGCGGCAAAAGCGGCGAAAATGAAATGCATCGCCGTGCCCGAACCCTTAACGCGCTCCGATCCGCGATTCGTTATCGCAGACGTCGTCCTCGATTCCCTTCTGGATATAAACCCGGAAATCTGGAATGAATTAAACAAATAATTTACATAAACGAAATTGCGTTTGAAATAAAAAAAGCGCCGGAAATCTGCTTTCTATTATTTACGCCCATTATTTACGCCGAAACGCTCGCGGACAATAAAGACAATAAAAGTAAAACGTCGGCGCTTTTTTTTAATTTTAACACTCTTTAAATTTTAATCGCCTGGTAAACGACCTTGTTGTTACGTCTCGGAAAGAATCGCCTTTTCAGACAAATAATATTATAAACGCTCTGCCCGCCGGTAAACACTGGGTTTATTTCGGATTAAATGCTCTACATTCACTCTGTTCTTTTTGTTTTCGATATTCTTTACCATCAAATTTGTATGGCGTAACACCGAGCCTCGCAATGTTCTTATCACAAAAACCCATAGGAGTTTCGCTCGATAAATCTCGATAACCGTTTGTTACACTGTCTTTTACTTGCAGGACTTTGTCTTCAACTAACAACTTATACCCCGTTGGTGTTTTCTGGTATGCCCAATAAGAACAATTACTTCCTGCTCCGCACCAATCACTATGGTCAATGTAAAGAAAAAACTCTGAAACTCCATCATTATTCAAATCATGCAGCTCATATTTCAGATAATTATTCAATACTTCTAAATCTTCTTTTGATAAATGGAAATTGTTTTCATTGGTGTTTATGTCAGTGATTAGTTGTTGAATTAAATCATCCGGAATTTTAGATATGTTTTTCTGATTCGAAGAAACTGTTGAAGACTTCTCTATCGGAGGTTGATTTTGCGTTGATGCAGAGTTTTCACAAGATGATCCGAATAAACTTACAACGATACATAAAAACAAAATAAGCTGCCGCATATTATTCATTTTTCCTCTCGCGTAAATAATCTTAAAAAGTGTCGTTTTTGAGATGCTACATTATTGATTAAAAATCAGGTCAAACTTTCCAATTATTAAAATAACAGCCGATAAGTATCTTCCGCCCATCGCGCCATCTCACCCAGCCGTTTGTCCTAGCTTCTTTGACTTTATCAAGCTCGACTAGTGCAACCCGAAATCCAATCACCTTTCATCTCCCAGATATTGAGCATCTGGAACTTCTGTCTCAAAACAAGTCGTTTATGCCACAAATAATATTATAAACGCTTTGCCTTTCAATAAACATTAGATTTGTTCTCGCCTTTTGCTCTTTTGGCTTAAAAACTTCATAATATAATTAGATTTACGCCTTTTTTAAACGATGAATTTTATTAAAGATTTCCGGGCATTGCTGATTGGTTTGTGGCTCGGCGCGGCTGTTTTCTTTGTCGCCGTCGCGCAAAGCTCTTTCGCCGTTCTGCCGACGCGCGAGCTTGCCGGCGCGCTTGTTTCGCGAACGCTTTCGATCATCAACATAACCGGTTTGATAATCGCGCTGATTCTGCTCGTCACATCGTTTATCAAACGCGCCGAAGCCAGATCTTTTTTATTGTGGGCTGAACGAATCGCGCTCTCAGTCGTGGCGATATGCGGCGCGGGCGGGCAATTTGTCATAGCTATCTGGCTCGCGTATATTCGCGCGCAGATCGGCAGACCGATCGACGAAGTAGCGGCTGACGATCCGCTTAGAATCCAGTTTAATACGCTTCATGAATATTCGGTTTGGGCTTTAATGACCGGAATGATCGCCGCGCTGCTTGCTTTTTTTATTATTTTGCGGAAATCTGATAAAAATCCAGTGGTTGATGATAAACAGGAATTTAAGTTTTAAAATTTTAAGATAGCGGAAAAACCAGAAACTGAAAATCAATTTTATTTCAAACGATAAATGTTAAATTCAATTAAAGAAAATATCGAACGCCGCCTGGGCATCGAAAGCAAAAAAACCCCGTCGAAAAAAGGCGCCGTAATTGAAAACATCGGCGAATTCTCGGGACGATTCGGCAATTGGCGCGGCGATGAAAATTTAAGAAACTACCCGTTCGTCGAAAACACTTACGCGCCGTTTACGCCGCTTAAACGCGGGCTTCCGCTTTTGAACCTGGCTGTGATTTCATCAGCCGGCGCGTATATCGACGGAACCGAGCCTTTCGACATCGAATCGCGCGACGGCGACATAAATTTTCGCGAAATTCCGATCGAAGTCGAAGCCGCCGACCTTCTTTACTCGGCTCGCGGCTACGATCCGAAAGCCGTTAAAGAAGACCGCAACGCGCTGATTCCGATCGAGCGTTTATCGGAATTTCAGGCTAACGCCGTCATCGGCAAGCTGAACGACGTCTGGTGGAGCTTGAGCAGTTATATTCCGAACGCCGCGCTCGTCGCCAACGAAATGGCGCCGCGTCTCGCCGAAAGACTCGTTAACTATGAAGTGCAGGCGGCGCTCTTAATTCCCGCCTCGCCTTTGTGTCATCAGACTTTGGGCATTGTCGCCCGCACGCTCGAGCTTCGCGGCATTCCGACGATGGTCGTTTCGGTTGACCGTCTCGCGACAGACCGCATTCGCCCGCCGCGCACGGCTTATTACAACGGCGAATTCGGCGCGGTTGTCGGCAGACCGAACTGGAAAGAATATCAAATCCGCGTGCTCGACGAATCGATTCGCTGGATTGAAACGTTCGACCAGCCCGGATCGAGAAAACTCTCCGTGGATTTGGAAACATTGTCCGAGCAAGAACGTGGAGAAAGATAAACGATAGCTGCCGAAAGGCTCAAAAATCACGAAAAAAAGAGAGCGGGTTTGCACGAATTTATTTTGAATCTTATTTTGAAAAAGATTTCTCATTGTTTCGAAATAAATTTGTTAGCGCGAATCCGCTTTTTTATTCGTCAAAACCCGTTTTTCAATTTTGTTTTCGCGTCTTTTGTGCTTTTTGCGGTTATTCCTACATTCCCGTTTGCCACGCTTTGATTGAATCGAGCGGGTAGATCAGCATTAAAATGTTCAATAGAAGGCTGTCGCGAATCCAGAAAAGCAAAACGGCTTCGGTTGCTAAAAAGAAAAGTAAAGAGCGTTTCCAGCCGAGCTTGCAAGCGATGTAAAAACCGGCGGCGCAGGCGAAAAGATCGCCGATCGAATTAAAAACCGAATCTCCGAAATAATCGAGCGAAGCCGTATTTTTCCGGTAATGCTCGATGACCGCATTAGAATTTTCCAAAACTTCCCAAACGGCTTCGATTGCAATCGCCAGCGAAAACTGCCGGACAAAATTCATCCGGCGAAAAAACAAGCTTACCAGCCAGAAAAACATCACGCCGTGCAAAACGTGCGTAAACGAATACGGATCAAGTAAATGCTGCGACGTATGGCTGCTCCAGGCGTCTAACGTCAGCGGCGCATAATCGCCGATCTCGCACCACCAGACTCTGCCCTGCGCGCGCAAAAGCGCGATCATCGAGACGGCAATCCCAAAAATTAAAAAGGCGGGAAGAAAATCTTTTGTTGAATTAAAATTATTATCTGGAGTTTCGGGCATAATGATGAAAAGATTGTCGTCAGATTCGGGTAAAATTACAAGTTTACAAAGCGTCGCAAACAAACTGTAAATATTGTTTGCTTAAATATTTTATTAAAGTTGATTTATGCAGCGGCTTGAAATGCTCGAACGCGCCGCGTCGGGCGCGCAATTTTGGGATTTTATCATCATCGGCGGCGGCTCGACCGGAGCCGGATGCGCGGTCGATGCCGCTTCGCGCGGTTTTTCCGTTTTGCTTTTAGAGCAGAACGATTTCGGCAAAGGAACTTCGAGCCGCAGCACGAAACTCGTCCACGGCGGCGTTCGATACTTAGCGCAAGGCAACGTTTCGCTTGTGCGCGAAGGATTGAAAGAACGCGGATTCCTGCTCGGAAACGCGCCGCACCTGGTCGAAAAAGCCGAATTCGTCGTGCCCGTCTACAGCTTTTGGAACAAATTTTTCTACGGCGCGGGGCTTAAAATTTACGACTATCTTTCCGGCGGCTACAGCTTCGGAAAATCGAAAATTCTTTCTAAAACCGAAACCGTTCAATCGCTTCCAAACGTCAAGCGTCAAAATCTGCGCGGCGGCGTTTCTTATTTCGACGGGCGTTTCGATGATGCGAGACTTTTAATAAATCTTGTTCAGACGGCAGCCGAACGCGGCGCGGCTGTTTTAAATTACGCGCGCGTTTTTGATTTTATAAAAGACGAGCGAGGAAAAATCAGCGGCGTAAATTTTCAGGACGCGGAAACAGGCGAGGTTTATCAGGCGCGGGCAAAAGCGGTTATCAATGCGACCGGCGCTTTCTGCGATGCCGTGCGGCAGATGTCTGACCGGAAAGCGGAAAAACTGCTCGCGCTCAGCCAGGGAATTCATCTGGTTTTCGATAAACATTTTCTGCCCGGCGAAAAGGCTCTGATGATACCGAAAACTTCAGACGGCAGAGTTCTTTTCGCCATCCCGTGGCACAATAAAACGCTGATCGGCACGACCGACACGCCGGTCGAGAATGCCGAACCGGAACCGCAGGCGCTTGCGGCGGAAATCGAATTTATTCTTACAACCGCTCGCGATTACCTGCAAAAACCGCCGCAAAAAGAAGATATCAAAAGCGTTTTCGTCGGTTTGCGCCCGCTCGTCAAAGCATCGAACGAAAAAAACACGGCTTCGCTTTCGCGAGATCACACGATCGAAATCGACGAGTCGAACTTGCTGACGATTACGGGCGGAAAATGGACTACTTACAGAAAAATGGCTGAAGACGCCGTAAATCAAGCGATTATTCTGGCAAACTTGCCGCGAAAAGCTTGCCAAACGAAACATTTGAAAATTCACGGCGCAACCGAAGCCCGAAAGACGCGCGGCGATATGGCGATTTACGGCGCGGACGCCGAAAGCATCCGTAAATTAATCAGCGAAAATCCTTTGCTCGATGAAAAACTGCACGCCGATTTGCCTTACAAAGCGGCGGAAATCGTTTGGGCGATTCGTAATGAAATGGCTTTGACGGTTGAAGACGTTCTTGCGCGGCGAACTCGCGCGCTTTTCCTGGATGCTGATGCGGCAATAGAAATTGCGCCGCAAATTGCGAGAATTATGGCTCAGGAACTTGGTAAAGATTCGGATTGGATTGCGGAACAGGTTCGCGAATTTAACGCGACGGCTCGTAAATACACGATTGAGAATTATTGATTTAAGCCGGATTTCTACTTGTACCGGTTCCCTTTTCGTTGATTTGCCGGTTGAGACTGTGCGCGATCATTTTGGCGCGGAGCTTGGCGTTTTCCGCTTGCTCGCCGGCGAAATTCGCGTCAACGGTGCGGCTGAAAATCTCAAACCATTGCCTGAAATGTTCGAGCTTGAGCGGCGATTTACCGTTCAGCTTTTGATGAATCATCAACGGGTTTCCGAAATAAACCGGTTTCCCGAACAGTATTTTTTCCCAGAAATCTACGATCACAGGCAGATGCGCCGCCAGGTCGAGATCGGCGAAATGATGCCCGATACTTTCGTCTTTTGTCGCGATTTTATAAAACTCCTCTAAAAGAAATTCCAGATCGCTGCGCGTTTCTATGTCGCGTTTCATCATTTAATCACTGCCCTGACGATTTACGAGAACGCTTAAAATCAACAAAGACAATATCTTTGTAATTTCAAACGCGATGTAAACGAAGTGGGCGTTTGAATCCGGCGGAGCTTGCCCGCTTGTTAGCGCGTCGATTCTTTCGATAAGGCGCGGAATCAGCCAGAAAGTTTGCGCGAGCAGAATAAAGGCGGCGAAAGCGAAAACTATCCGCGCTTTTTTTGCCGGCGCGAAAGCGAAAAACGCGATTGTTAAGATAACGGCGATGACGCATTCGATGCGGTTCAGCGCCGTAAAAACCAGCTTGCCGATTCCCAAGCCGAGCTCGCGCGTGATGCCCGGAGCCTGGAATTTCAACTGCGCTTCGAAGGCGATCGCGATCAACATTCCGCACCAAAACGGCGGCAAAATTCTTTGCAAAATGACAGCAGTCTTCACCTGTGTTGTTTATTCGGTCGAAATTTCCGTTTCGTTATTAAGCGCGGCGTAAAGCGTGTGCCAGCTCAAAGACGCGCATTTGACGCGAGCCGGAAATTCCAGAACTCCGGCAAAAATTTTCAATTTTCCGAGATGATTTTCCTCCTGCTCGATGTCGAGATTTCCGGTGACCATCCGCTGAAATTCGTCAAATAAAACCTCGGCTTCTTCGCGCGTTTTGCCCTTGACCATCTGCGTCATCATCGAAGCCGAAGCCTTTGAAATCGCGCAGCCCGAACCTTTAAACGCGACGTCCGCAACCTTGTCTTCTTCCATCGAAACGTAAACCCTGAGCGCGTCGCCGCACAAAGGATTATTTCCGTCAGCCGTCCGGTCGGCGTCCGTAATCTCGCGGAAATTTCGCGGATTTTTATTGTGTTCTAAAATTACTTCCTGATATAAATCGCTTAATTCTGACATAAAATATAAAGCACTGTTTCGATTTCCCTTTACGCAAAAACGTCAATCACTTTCTGAATCGAATCCGCCAAAACGTCAACTTCTTCTTTTGTATTGTAAAAAGCGAACGAAGCGCGAGCCGTTGCCGGAACCTGGAAAAACTGCATCACGGGCTGGGCGCAGTGGTGCCCGGCGCGAATTGCGATTCCCGATTGGTCTAAAATCGTGCCGATGTCGTGCGGGTGGACGTTTTCGATTGTAAAAGATAAAACCGAAGCTTTTTCACGCGCCGTTCCAATCAGTTTGACGCCTTCGATGGCGGAAAGTTTTTCGGTCGCGTATTCCAGAAGTTCGTGCTCGTAACGCGCGGCGGCTGCGAAATCGATCGAATTCAGATAATCGATCGCCGCGCCGAGACCGATGTTGGCGGCAATCGCCGGAGTTCCGGCTTCGAATTTTTCGGGCAGTCCGGCGTAAGTCGTTTTTTCGAAAGTAACGGTGCGAATCATTCCGCCGCCCGTCTGATACGGCGGCATTTTATCGAGCCATTCTTTTTTGCCGTAAAGCACGCCGCTGCCCGTGGGCGCGAACATTTTATGCCCGGAAAAAACGTAAAAATCCGCGTCTAAATCCTGCACGTCTACGGGAAAATGCGGAACCGACTGCGCCGCGTCAACCAAAACCGGAACGCCGAATTTATGCGCCGTCGCGATCATTTCCTTGACCGGATTCACTGTTCCTAAAGAATTGGAAACGTGTGAAACGGCGACGATCTTTGTGCGTTCATTCAAAAGATTTTCGTATTCTTCAATGATAAGTTCGCCGCGTTCATTTATCGGAATCACACGCAGTTTCGCGCCTTTTTCTTCCGCTAAAACCTGCCACGGAATAATATTGGCGTGGTGCTCCATCGCGGAAATGAGAATTTCATCGCCTTCATTGACGAATTTTCGACCGTATGAATAAGCGACCAGATTCACGCCCTCGGTACAGCCGCGCACGAAGATGCATTCTTTGGCTTCGCGCGCATTTATAAAACGTTTCACTTTTTCCCGCGCCGCTTCATAAGCGGTCGTCGCGTTTTGCGAAAGATAATGCACGCCGCGGTGAATGTTTGAATGTTCCTCGCGCAGATACTTCGCGCCGCGATCAATCACGACCTGCGGCACCTGCGACGAAGCCGCGTTGTCGAGATAAACCAGAGGTTTTCCGTTTACAGTCTGCGACAAAACCGGAAAATCCGCGCGAATTTTTTCTATATTCCAATTGCTCATTTCTTTTACTGCTGTTTTCATTATTTCACTTCCGAAGCGGCTTTTTCGGAGACGGCTTCAGATTGCGGATTATCGGCTTGTTTTGCTTCTTCGCGTTCGATGAATTCTCGCAGAGCGGTTTCGATCGTGGCGGCGCGTTTGTTTTTGTCGCCCGCGATCCAGTCAATTTTTGTCAGCAAACTTTCTTCGATAATTAAATTTGTTCTGATTCTCATAATTTTTACGCTTCCAGATTCGCGTTTAAACGATTCAAAACCGCTTCGTCTAATTGTTTTTTGATAGATTCGATTTCAATTTTATTGACGATTTCTTCAGCGAAACCGTACGTTAAAAGATTGCGAGCCAGGCTTTCGTTCAAGCCGCGGCTGAGTAAATAAAACAATTCTTCTTCTTCCAGCTGCCCGACGGTCGCGCCGTGAGCGCATTTGACGTCGTCGTTGAAAATTTCGAGCTGCGGTTTCGTATCAACTCTCGCGTCATTCGACAAAAGCAGATTTTTGTTCGATTGATAACCGTCTGTGCCGCTGGCGTTTTCGCGGACGAGGATTTTGCCGTTGAAAACCGCGCGCGCTTTGCCGTCGATAATTCCCTTGTAAGTCTGGTGCGAAGTGCAGTTCGGCAAACGGTGGTCGATGACCGAATGCGTGTCGTGATGCTGATCTTCCGAGATCAGATAAAGTCCGTCAACGAACGCTTCGCCGCCTTCGGAATTGAACTTGAAATCAATGTCATGCCGCGAAAGACGCGCGCCGAGCGTGATGTTCGTCGCGTCGTAAACCGAGCCGCGGGCGACCTCGGTGCCGCTCGCGCCGACGTGAAACGCTTCGTGCGATTCGCGCTGAACGCGGTAATGCTTGATTTTCGCTTCGTCCGCCAGGGAAACCTCGATAACGGCATCGGTCAGATATTTCGTTTCATCGGCGCGAACGAAAGTTTCGATAATCGTCGCCTCGGCAAAGCTTTCAGCGACAACCAAAACGCGCGGAAACGCCGCTTTGCCTTCGTCGGAAACGAACAAAAATTGAACCGGAGATTCGATTTTCGCGTTTTTCGGGATGAACAAAAACACGCCTTCGCCGATAAATGCCGCGTTCAGCGCGGTAAAGCCGTTTTTCTCGAAATCGACCAGGCTGCCGAGCTTCGCCTTAAAAATTTCGCCGAATTTTTCATCGCTTGCCGCCGCGCTGAAACTCAAGACAGTCGCGTCTTTAATAGCGTCCAGGTTCGACAAATTCCGGTCAAAACTTCCGTTTGAAAAAACCAGAACGCTTTCTTTCGACTCGTTAAAAACGAACGGCGCGATTTTCTCCGGCGTAAAATCCGAGCTTTGCGCAATCCGAAAATCTTCATTTCCGATCGCCGCGACGTTCGTGTATTTCCACTCTTCGTTTCGCGGAGTCGGAAAACCGTTTTCCGTGAAATACTCAAACGCTTCCGAACGCAGATTTTTCAGCCACTCGGGCTGATTTGCGTTTTCTAAGCTCGCCAGAAAATCTTTTGTGTAAATTGTTTCTTTTCCTGCTTGTGAATTCATTTTCTTAAACTTCTTTTGCCTGCTTTAAAATCAAATGCAAATCTTCAGGAACCGGCATCGGTTTGAACGGGCTGACGTTTGCTCCGCCCGTGTTTCCGGTCGGATAAATGCCGAAAGGCGTTTTGGTCGAAGCGCCGGCGATGCGGAAAATCTGCCCGAAAATCTCGCGAAAATCTTTGCGACGCCAGCCGATTTTCAGCATCAGCCAGTGAACTCGCGCGTGCTCGAATGTTATCGCCTGACCTAAAACGTGCGCTCTTTCCAGATGCCGGAAAGCCGAAGCCAAATCGCCTTCAGCGGCTAATTTTTCCGCTCTTTCGACTTCCGCGTCAATGTGTTTTTTGATCTTCACGGACATTTATTTTCCCGCCGCTTTTACCCAATCGTAGCCTTTTTCCTCGAGTTCGAGCGCCAGTTCTTTCCCGCCCTGCTTGACGATTTTTCCGTTTGCCAGGACGTGCACGAAATCCGGCGTGATGTAATTCAAAAGGCGCTGGTAGTGCGTGACGAGAATAATCGCTTTTTCCGAATCTCTTAATTTATTCACGCCGCCCGCGACGATTCTGAGCGCGTCGATATCCAAGCCAGAATCGGTTTCGTCTAAAATCGCAAGTTTCGGTTCCAGCACAGCCATCTGCAAAATCTCGTTGCGTTTTTTTTCGCCGCCGGAAAAACCTTCGTTGACCGAACGCTTGAAAAACGACGAATCCATTTCGACGACTTTCGCTTTTTCCTTCAAATAATCATTGAATTCGAGCGGGTCGAGTTCTTCTTCGCCCAAATGTTTCATTTTCTCGTTATAAGCGAGGCGCAAAAACTGCGAATTCGAAACGCCCGGAACTTCGACCGGATATTGAAACGCGAGAAAAACGCCGCTCCGGGCGCGTTCGTCCGGGTCGAGCTCGAGCAGATTTTTGCCTTCGAAAAGAACTTCGCCCGAAATCACTTCGTAGCCCGGATGCCCGGCTAAAACTTTCGCCAAAGTAGATTTCCCCGAACCGTTCGGTCCCATAATGGCGTGAACTTCGCCGCGATTAACGTTTAAGGTCAAGCCCTTTAAAATTTCCCTGCCTTCGATACCGGCGTGTAAATCTTTGATTTCCAACAACATTTTCATTTACCTTCGTTTAATAAATTATTCTATAACTGCCGCAATCGCCTGAATTTCGATCTTCGTTCCGAAATGCAAATCTTTGACGGGAACGATCGCCCGCGCCGGTTTGTGTTCGCCTAAAATGCGCGCGTAAACTTCGTTAACCTTGTCCCAGAGTTCCATATCGGAGACGTAAATCGTGAACTGCAAAACGTGCTGCAAATCGCTTCCGGCTTCTTTCAAAATCGATTCGACGTTTCGCAAAGCGATTTCCGTCTGCCGCTCGATCGCGCCGGTTTCAACCGTTCCGGTCGCGTGATTCACCGGCAATTGCCCGGACACGTAAATCAAACCGCCGTGCGCGACGGCTGGCGAATAATGCCCTTTCGGCGCGGGCGCGTTTTTAAGCTGAACTTTTTCCATTTTTTCTTCCAATCGTCAAAATTGCAAAAAAAGCAATAATCGTCCAAACCGCGTTCACAAAACTCGACGGGTAAGCGCCGTAATAAATCGTATTAACGAGCAAAAGAATACTAGCCGTAATATTCAGCCATTGATACGTTTGCGAATCGGCTTCGAGCTTTTTGAAAGAAATTAGCCCGTAAGCCAGCAAAAGCAAAAATGCGCCCACCCAACCGAGCGCATTAAAAATCAGGCTTTCCATTAACCGACGCTTCCTTCGAGTTTTAATCCGAGAAGTTTCTGCGCTTCGACGGCGTATTCCATCGGCAGTTCGCGGAAAACTTCTTTGCAGAAGCCGTTAATGATTAATGAAACGGCGTCTTCCTGCGAAATGCCGCGCTGCTGTAAATAAAACAACTGCTCTTCGCTGATTTTCGAGGTCGTCGCTTCGTGTTCGACTTTTGCGGAAGCGTTCATCACCTCGATATAGGGAAACGTGTTCGCTTCGCTTTTATCGCCGATCAGCATCGAATCGCACTGCGTGTAATTGCGCGCGCCTTCGGCTCCCCGCAAAACTTTGACCAGACCGCGATAGGAATTGTTAGATTTTCCGGCGGAAATCCCTTTGGAAACGATGGTCGATTTCGTGTTTTTGCCGATGTGAATCATCTTGGTTCCGGTGTCGGCAATCTGCGCGTTGTTCGTCAGCGCGACCGAATAAAACTCGCCGATCGAATTGTCGCCCTGCAAAATAACACTCGGATATTTCCACGTAATCGCCGAGCCGGTTTCAACCTGCGTCCAGGAGATTTTTGAATTGCGCCCGCGACACGCGCCGCGTTTCGTCACGAAATTATAAATTCCGCCTTTGCCCGATTCGTCTCCGGCGTACCAGTTCTGAACGGTCGAATATTTGATTTCGGCGTCGTCTAAAGCGACGAGTTCGACGACAGCGGCGTGAAGCTGGTTCGTATCGAACTGCGGCGCGGTGCAGCCTTCGTTATAAGCGACGTAACCGCCTTCTTCGGCGACGATCAGTGTGCGTTCAAACTGTCCCGAATCCTGCGTGTTAATGCGGAAATACGTCGACAATTCCATCGGGCAGCGGACGCCTTTCGGAATGAAAACAAACGAGCCGTCGGAGAAAACCGCCGCGTTTAGAGCCGCGTAATAATTATCCGACGAAGGCACGACCGAGCCGAGATATTTTTTTATCAGTTCAGGATAATCGGCGACCGCTTCGGTGAACGAGCAGAAAATGACGCCCGCTTCGAGAAGCTTTTTCTTGTAAGTCGTCGCCACCGAAACCGAGTCGAAAACCGCGTCAACCGCGACGTTCGCCAGCATTTTCTGTTCGGTGATCGGAATACCGAGCTTTTCAAAAGTCCTGATTAATTCCGGGTCAACTTCGTCAAGGCTCGCCTTTTTCGCCTTCTGCTTCGGCGCGCTGTAATAGCTTATGTTTTGAAAATCAATGTTCGGATACTGGAAATTCGCCCAATTATCGGGCTGCTTCATTTTCAGCCAGTGACGGAAAGCTTTCAGACGAAATTCCAAAAGCCATTCCGGTTCGTTTTTCTTTCGCGAAATAAGGCGAACCGTGTCTTCGTTTAAGCCTTTCGCAATCGTTTCAGTTTCGATGTCGGTCGTGAAACCGTATTTATATTCCCTGTTTGCCAGTAATTCAACAGCCGTACTCATAATATTTTGTGTTCTGCGTAAACTTTTCTACAAAAATTTTAAAAACTAATTTCTTAAGCTTTCCTGACCGAGTTTGCGCTCGAATCTCTTTATTTGATGAAATGTGGCGTCAACCTGCGCTTCGTCGCCGACCAATTGCGACAGGGTGATTTGCGATAAGGCTTCCTGCACGATCTCGTGAAGCCCGACAATCACCGGGCGAATTCCGCAATCGCCTTTATGAATGCACTTTTCTAAAACCCCTGTGTAGCTTTCGCAGTGATTTCCAATTTCGTCTTCATCCAAAACTTTAATAACTTCGCTCAAGCGAATGTGTTCCGCCGGGCGCGCCAGGCTGTAGCCGCCTTTTGTGCCGCGCGTCGCCTGCACGAATCCGGCTTTATTCAAAAGCCACATTAATTTTCCCGCGTTGGCAACGGAAATCCCCTCGCGCTCGGCAATCTGCGGCAGCGTCAGCGAAGCCGTTCCCGGCAAGCATGCAAGCTGCAGCAAACATCGCAATCCGTATTCTTCTTGAGCAGATATTTTCATTGCTTTCCCCGGTTATAAATTCTCTTGCCTGATTCAAAGTATAAGATTATCAAATCTTTACTTTTTTTTCAAGATTGGTCTGCAATTATTTCCGTCGCGTAATCTTCCCGCGTAGTATTTACAGCGTTTTGCGGTTTTATAAATTGCATTTTCCGCCAAAAAGTTTTCTACTACATTGCAATAAAAAGTAAAATGTATCTCTAGATTATTAATGTGATATTAATGTGAAAACTCAGATGCTCAAAATAGAAAATTATATTGGCGGAAAGCTTCTCGAACCCGTTTCCGGCAAATATATCGACAATTACAACCCGGCAACCGGAGAAGTTTACAGCTTGATCCCCGATTCCGACGAAACGGATGTCGAAGCGGCGGCGAGATCGGCTAAAGCGGCGTTTCCGGTTTGGTCGAAAATGAGCGCCGAAGCGCGGCACGACGTTTTGATGCGCGTTTCCGCTTTGATCGAACGCGATTTGGATTTGTTGGCTGAAGCAGAAAGCGTTGACAACGGAAAGCCTAAAACTTTAGCGAAAAAAGTTGATATCCCGCGCGCCGTTTCTAATTTCAAATTTTACGCGACCGCCGCGATGCACACGGCGACCGAAGCGCACGAAACAGTAGGGCAGGCGATAAATTACACTTTGCGCCAGCCGCTCGGCGTCGTCGGCTGCATTTCGCCCTGGAATCTGCCGCTTTATTTATTTAGCTGGAAAATCGCTCCGGCGCTTGCCGCAGGCTGCTGCGTCGTCGCAAAACCTTCGGAAATCACGCCGATGACCGCCTTTCTTTTATCGAAAATCTGCATCGAAGCCGGAATGCCCGAAGGAGTTTTAAATATCGTTCACGGTTTGGGCGCAAAAGCGGGCGCGGCGATTGTTCAAAACAAGGACGTAAAAGCGATTTCATTCACGGGCGGCACGCGCACGGGCGAATGGATCGCCCGCGAAGCCGCGCCGAAGTTTAAAAAACTATCTTTGGAGCTCGGCGGCAAAAATCCGAACATCATTTTCGCCGACTGCGATTACGAGGAAACGCTCGCTACAACCGTGCTTTCCTCGTTTTCGAATCAAGGTCAAATCTGCCTTTGCGGCTCGCGGATTTTCGTCGAACGACCGCTTTACGAAAAATTCAAAAACGATTTTGTCGAACGCGTTAAAAAACTAAAAGTCGGCGACCCGCTCGATGAAACGACAAACATCGGCGCGGTCGTTTCCAAACCGCATATGGAAAAAATTCTTTCCTACATTGATCTGGCGCAGAAAGAAGGCGGCACGATTTTAACCGGCGGAAAGCAAATACAAGTTGAAGGCAGATGCGCCGGCGGCTATTTCGTCGAGCCGACCGTCATCGAAAATCTCGCGCACGATTGCCGCACGAACCAGGAAGAAATTTTCGGTCCGGTCGTCACGATTACGCCTTTTGACGCGGAAGATGAAGTTTTAAGTTACGCAAACTCGGTCGAATACGGTCTTTCCGCAACCGTCTGGACGGAAAACCTTTCGCGCGCGCATCGAATGGCAGAAAAAATCGAAAGCGGAATCGTCTGGGTGAATACATGGCTTTTAAGAGATTTGCGCACGCCGTTCGGCGGCATGAAAAATTCCGGCGTCGGGCGCGAAGGCGGTTTTGAAGCACTAAAATTTTTTACTGAGGAAAAAAATGTTTGTATCAAGATAGATTATTGAAATGAGACAATTGTCCACAAATCTCACATTATTTTGGCGATTGTTTGCAATCGCATGGATTTTATTTTTTTCGATTTCCGGTTTTAATTCAATTTATAAATATTTGATCTCTTTAGAAAAGGATTTTAACGTCAGTGATTTAATTCTTTTTATCCTGTTTGGATTGATAAGCAGCATTTTTGTCCATTTCATGCTTGGAAAATTGAAAAATGTATATCTGGCAGGAAATACTTTGATTGTTTCCAATTTTTTAAAACAGATTACGATTCCGCTTTCTAATGTAAGTCACGTTGATAAACCGGATATTTCATCTTTAAGGCGTATCAATATAATTCTTAAAGAACCGTGTGAATTCGGTAAAGAAATCGTTTTCGCACCTGCTATGTTTGAAGCGAAAAGAATCACTAATGAATTGAAATCAAAAATAGAAACAAATTATTTATCAATATAAACTCTGTGACGAGGCAAGTTCTATGAGTTCGGAAACCCAGCCGGTACGCATAGAAACCGGTGAAGAAGTAGCGCTTTAACTGATGAGATTCATCGCCGAAAAGGAAAATAAATCGCTCGCGCCGGAAAAACTGCGCGATTATTACATGGATTTATTACCGAATGCGCTCACGCGGTTTATAAAGCGGAAAACGGCTGAAAAGCGCGCTTTGCGGTTTGCCACGCAGAGCAGCAATAGCTGCAAGCCGTTTCATCACAAAGCTTCCGCCGCATCGTCCGGCGTTTCCTTCGGCGTAACCAGAACTTTATCGACGCGGCGCCCGTCCATATCCATAATCTCGAAAATATAATCTTCCCATTCGAATTTGTCGCCTTCCTGCGGCAGTTTTTCCATTCGTCTGAGAACAAAACCGGCGAGCGTCTGGTACGAATCGCGCTCTTCTTCGGGCAGATTCTTTAATTGCAGAATTTCCTTGAAATCCGAAACGGTCAGCCGCGCGTCGACCAGAAGCGAGCCGTCTTCGCGCCTGACGACGCTGGCTTTTAATATGCCGCCGGTCGGAAATTCGCCGACGATCGCTTCCAAAACGTCGTTCATCGTGATTAAACCTTCGGTCGCGCCGAACTCGTCGATGGCTATTGCCAGGTGAGTGTGCGATTCTTTGTAAAGCTCGAGAAGATCGAGCCCTGTTATCGTTTCCGGCACGAAAAGCGGCTCTATCAAAGCCGCCTCAATGTCAAGCGTTTCGCCTTTCAGAACGCGGGCGAGCAAATCTCTGGCTTTGACGAAACCGACGATTTCATCGAGACTGCCGCGCCCGACAGGCAGCCGCGAGTAGGGCGAATTGATGATTTTTTCGCGAATCGTCCCGGCGTCCTCCGCCAGATCGAGCCAGTAAATTTTCAAACGCGGCGTCATTAAAGCGGCGATGCGCTGGTCGTCGAGCCGAATTACGCTTTCGAGTATTTCCTGCTCGGTTTCGTCAAAAACTCCGATTTCCGTGCCGTGCGCGATGTGCGCTTTGATTTCTTCTTCGGTGATCGCCGCGTCGGTCGCTTTACGGACGCGCAGAATTTTCAGGACGAGCGAAGTCGAGCTGCTCAAAAACCATACGACCGGGGCGGTCACGCGCGAAATTAAATTCATCGGGCGCGAAAAAGCCGAGGCGATCTTTTCCGGTCGATTGAGCGCAAGGTTTTTCGGCACGAGCTCGCCTATAACGAGCGCGAAATAAGTGATGATCAAAATAACGACGGTGAAAGCGATGGACGGCGCGTAAGGCGCGAGTAAAGGAAATGTCGCCAGATAAACGCCGAGCGACCGGGAGACGGTCGCGCCGCCGAACGCGCCCGACAAAACGCCGACGAGCGTGATGCCGATCTGCACGGTCGAAAGAAACCGGTCCGGTTTTTCCTGTAGTTCGGCTGCCGCCGCCGCGCCCGCGTTTCCCGCTTCGGCTTCCTGCAAAAGCCGTACCCGGCGCGCCGAAACTACGGCGATTTCGGTCATGGAAAACAAGCCGTTGATGAGGATCAAAACGGCAATTAATATAATCTCGAAAATAATCTGGCTCATAATTTCGTTCTAAATTATTATTCGTTTCAATCGAGGCGAGGTCAATCTTTGTTTCGATTAATTGACGCGCGTTGTTTTTTTGATTTTGCAGCCTTTACAGTAAAATAAATGCCGATGAGCGAGAAAAATATAATAAACTCTTCAAAAGCGCCGGAGCCGGTCGGTTTGTACCCGCACGCGCGGCGCGTCGGAAATCTTTTATTTCTGTCGGGCGTCGGACCGAGGGAACGGGGCGCGAAGAAAATTCCCGGCGTTGAGCTGGATGAAAACGGCAAAATCATTTCTTACGACATCGAAACGCAGTGCCGTTCGGTTTTTCAGAATGTAAAATATATTTTGGAAGATTCGGGCTCGAGCTGGGAAAAAATCGTTGACGTGACGGTTTTTTTGACGAGTATGAAAGACGATTTTCAAACTTATAACCGAATTTACGCCGAGTATTTCAAAGACAATCAGCCTTGCCGGACGACCGTGGAAATCGGTTCGCTTCCGACGCCGATTGCGATTGAGCTGAAAGTCATTGCGACGATTGATTAATTCAAAAGGGAGAATAATATGAAACCAACCAGAGGATATGCCGTCCATGCAGCGGACGCGAAATTCGAACCGTTCGATTTTGAGCGCCGCGAATTAGGCGCGCGAGACATTTTGATCGAAATTATGTATTGCGGAATTTGCCATTCGGACATTCACCAGGCGAGAAACGAATGGCAGAATTCGATTTACCCGATGGTTCCCGGGCACGAAATCGTCGGGCGCGTCAAAGAAACGGGTTCGGAAGTTTCGAAATTCAGAGAAGGAGACATTGCGGGCGTCGGCTGTTTTGTGGATTCGTGCCGCACTTGTCGAAACTGCACAGACGGGCACGAGCAGTTTTGCCGGAAACACGTCGCGGTAACTTACAATGGAACGGAAATGGACGAAAAAACCCCGACTTTCGGCGGCTACTCGTCGCAAATCGTCGTCGACGAAGATTACGCGCTGAAGATTACGGCGAAAGATAAGCTGGCGAATATCGCGCCTTTGCTTTGCGCCGGGATCACGACCTATTCGCCTTTAAAACGTTTTAACGTCGGCGCGGGGCAAAAGGTCGGAATCGTCGGCTTGGGCGGGCTCGGGCATATGGGCGTCAAGATTGCCGCGTCGATGGGCGCGGACGTAACGGTTTTCAGCACGTCGCCGTCAAAGGAACAGGACGCGCGAAAGCTTGGCGCGCATAATTTCGTCATCACCAAAAATCCGGAAAATATGGCTGCCCTGGCGGGAACTTATGATTTTATTCTAGACACGGTCAGCGCGCCGCACGATTTAAATATATATCTCAGCCTGCTCGGCGTAAACGGCGCGATGGTGCTGGTCGGCGCGCCGGAAAAACCCTCGGAAATTCACGCTTTTTCGCTTATCGGAAACAATCGCACGCTTTCCGGTTCGATGATCGGCGGCATTCCGGAAACGCAGGAAATGCTCGATTATTGCGCCGAACACAATATCACCTCCGATGTCGAAATAATTCCGATTCAAAAGATCGAAGAGGCTTATGAGCGAACAATCAAATCAGACGTGCGCTATCGATTCGTGATTGATATGCAGTCGCTCGATAAAGCCTAAAAACGCCTGAACTTGAAAGATTGCGGCAATTAAACAGCAAAATGAAACACGTCGCATTTCTGCGCGGCATCAATGTCGGCGGCAGAAACAAAATCAAAATGGAAGCGCTGCGCCGAATTTGCGCAGCGCTCGGTTTTGAAAACGTCAAAACTTATATCAACAGCGGCAACGTCATTTTTGAAACGAAGAAAGCTGACGATGTAAAAGTTGCCGCGAAAATCGAAAGCGCGATTGAAAAAGAATTTGCGCTGAAAATTAAAGTCATTGTAAGGACGATTTCGGAAATCGAAGAAATCATCGCCGATAACCCGTTCGACGGGCAATTTGAAAACGAAAAAGATTTGCACGTTTTCTTTCTCGACGAAAATTTGCCGGAAGAAAAGCGCGAGCTGCTTCTTTCAAACAATAATAAAAACGAAATGTACGCCGTGCGAAACCGCGAAATATTCTGCCATCTGCGCGTCGGCGTTTCGGACAGTTTGATGGGTAAGGATTACATCGGCAAAAAATTGAAAGTTTCGGCGACGGCGCGAAACTGGCGGACGGTCAATAAAATATTAGAGTTGTAAAACGAGGAGATTTTATGCCTATCACAAGACCTTTTAACCTGCAAAAATGGATTGCAGAGCATCGTCATTTGCTAAAACCGCCGGTCGGCAATCAATGCGCTTATGATGCCGAGGATTTTATCGTGATGGTCGTCGGCGGACCGAATTCCCGAAAAGATTATCACTACGACGAAGGCGAGGAATTTTTCTACCAGCTCGAAGGCGACATCACCGTTAAAATCCAGGAAGACGGGCGAGCGGTTGACGTTCCCGTGCGCGAAGGCGAGATTTTCCTGCTCCCGCCGCGCGTTCCGCACAACCCGGTTCGCGGCGCGAACACAATCGGCATGGTCATCGAGCGCAAACGTCGCGACGGCGAAAAAGACGGGCTTCTTTGGTTTTGCGAAAACTGCAACGAGAAATTGTATGAAGAATACTTCGGATTGACCGATATTACCACGCAGTTTCAAGGCGTTTTCAAAAAATTCTACGGCAGCGAAGATTTGCGAACCTGCAAAAACTGCGGCGCGGTAATGCAGCCTCCGCCGGTTGTGAGCTAAATATAAAATGCCAACGCTTTTAATTGAGAGGTTGGAAAATGAAGAAAGTTGATATGTCAGGAGCGGCTGTTTTAAGACGTTTGAAAACAATTGACCAACTTGCGCGAGCTTTGTTTGTCTTTGATGAAGGCGAAAGAGAAGAAAGAAAATAAACAAATTGAAAAAAAGGTAAATGTTAAAAATTGACGTTCACACGCACGTTTTGCCGAAAGATATTCCCGCTTGGAAAGAGCGGTTCGGATACGGCGGGTTTATCAAACTCGATCATCACAAATCGTGCTGCGCCCGGATGTTGAAGGACGACGGGCATTTTTTTCGCGAGGTCGAGGACAATTGCTGGAGCGCCGAGCGTCGAATCGAGGAATGCGACCGGTTCGGCGTCTCGGTGCAGGTGCTTTCGACCGTTCCGGTGATGTTCGGCTATTGGGCAAAGCCAAACGACTGCGCGGAAATTTCAAGATTTTTAAACGACGGCATCGCCGAAATCGTCCGTAAATTTCCGAAAAGATTTATCGGCTTGGGAACCGTTCCGATGCAGGACGCGCGGCTGGCGATTAAAGAACTCGAACGCTGCAAAGAAAACGGTTTGGTCGGCGTGCAGATCGGCTCGAACGTCAACCAATTAAACTTAGGCGAGCCGCGGTTTTTCGATTTTTTTAAGGCTTGCGAAGAATCGGAAATGGCGGTTTTCGTTCACCCGTGGGAGATGATGGGCGAGCGCGATATGCAGAAATACTGGCTGCCGTGGCTGGTCGGGATGCCCGCGGAAACTTCGCGGGCGATTTGCAGTTTGATCTTTTCGGGCACATTGGAAAAATGCAAAAACCTGCGCGTTTGTTTCGCGCACGGCGGCGGTTCGTTTCCCTCGACCATCGGCAGGATCGAACACGGATTTCACGTCCGCCCGGATTTATGCGCCGCCGACAACGAGTGCAATCCGCGCGATTACCTGGGAAAAATCTGGTTCGATTCTCTCGTTCACGACGCGCCGATGCTCGAATATTTAGTGAAGCTGGCGGGCGCGGAAAAGGTCGCGCTCGGAACCGATTACCCGTTTCCTTTGGGCGAACTTGAGCCGGGAAAATTAATCGAATCAATGCCGTTTGACGAAGCCACAAAAACCGAATTGCTGCACGGCGCGGCGCTTCGCTGGCTCAATTTACAGAAAGAACGATTCGTTTAGAAAATTTGTTCGATAAACCTCTGAAACGATGAATGAAAAACCGATCGCGCTCGATGCCTACGAAGCTTTAGCCGAATCTTACGCGGCTGCCGTCGAAACGAAACCGCACAACGCTTTTTACGAGCGCCCGGCGACTTTATCTTTGCTGCCCGAAAATATTAAAGGCAAAAAAATTCTCGACGCGGGCTGCGGTCCGGGCGTTTATTCCGAGCGATTGATTAAACAGGGCGCAAGCGTTTTTGCAATCGACGCGAGCCCGAAAATGATCGAACTTGCCGCTGAAAGATTAAACGGCGCGGCGGAAATGCGCGTGGCTGATTTATCGAAGCCGCTCGATTTTTTAGAAGATTCCGCTTTCGATTTAATTTTAAGCCCGCTTGTTTTGGATTACGTAAAAGACTGGCGAGCCGTTTTTGCCGAGTTTTACAGGATTTTGCGCCCGTCCGGTCATCTCGTTTTTTCAGTTACGCACCCGTTTTTCGATTATATTTATTTTAAATCAAACGATTATTTTGCGATTGAAGTTGTCAGCTGCGAATGGCGCGGATTTGAAAAAGTTCGCGTGCAAATGCCGAGTTACCGCCGACCGCTCGGCGAATTGCTCAACCCGCTTTTGGAAATCGGTTTCCAGATAGAAAAAATCGTCGAGCCGCTGCCGACCGAAGAATTCAAAGCGGCTGACCCGAAGCATTACGAGGAATTATCGGCGTTCCCGGCGTTTATTTGTATCAGGGCAAAAAAGTAAACCGAAAAATATTTTTTAAGACAGATATGCAAACACAACCATCAAGATATGTAGCGTCCGCCGCCTTTGCCGCAGAAATGGACGCGGGCGATCGGCTCAGGAATTTCAGAGATAAATTTCACGTTCCGAAACAGCCGAACGGCGAAGAAGTTTTATATTTCACCGGCAACTCGCTCGGGCTACAGCCGAAAACGACCGGAGATTATATTGAACAGGAATTAAAAGACTGGGCGACGCTCGGCGTCGAAGGTCATTTTCGCGCTAAAAGAGCCTGGATGCCGTATCACGAAATCGTCACCGAACAGTTGGCGGCAATTGTCGGCGCGAAACCGATTGAGGTCGTGGCGATGAATTCACTGACGGTTAATCTGCATCTTTTGATGGTTTCGTTTTATCGCCCGACCGCCGCGCGGCATAAAATCGTCATCGAAGCGGGCGCTTTTCCGTCGGATCAATACGCCGTCCAGTCGCAGATAAAATTTCACGGCTTTGACGCGGAAGATTCGCTGATCGAATTGAGTCCGCGAGAAGGCGAAACGGTTTTGCGAACCGAAGACATCGAGCGGACGATTGCCGAAAACGCCGATTCGATCGCTTTGATTTTGCTCGGCGGCGTGAATTATTACACCGGGCAAAAGTTCGATTTTCAAAAAATTACCGCAGCCGGACAAAAAGCGGGCGCGATTGTCGGTTTCGATCTGGCGCACGCCGCCGGCAACGTCGAATTAAAACTGCACGAATGGAACGCGGATTTCGCCGCCTGGTGCTCGTATAAATATTTAAACTCGGGACCGGGCGCGATCGCGGGCGCGTTCGTCCACGAACGCCACGCGGAAAGTTTCGATCTGCCGCGCTTTGCCGGCTGGTGGGGACACGAAAAGGAAACAAGATTTTTAATGGGTTCGGAATTCGTTCCCATTCGCGGCGCGGAAGGCTGGCAATTGTCGAATCCGCCGATTTTTCAGCTCGCCGCCTTAAAAGCCTCGCTCGACATTTTTGAAGAAGCCGGAATGAATAATTTATTCGAAAAATCGAGCGAATTAACCGGATATTTGGAATTTCTGCTCGCCGACATCAAGGACGAGCGCGTTTCCGTCATCACGCCCGCAAATCCGCAGGAACGCGGCTGCCAGCTTTCGATTCGCGTCAAAAATTCGGATAAAACTTTATTCAAAGCCGTTTCCGACAAAGGCGTGATTGCGGATTGGCGCGAGCCCGACGTGATTCGCGTCGCGCCCGTGCCGCTTTATAATTCGTTTACGGACGTGTTTCGATTTGCGGAGATTTTGAAGGACTGTCTCAAATAAAATTTATTAAATACAGATAACTTATTATGAGCGAAAAAGTAATCATCATCGGCGCAGGTCTTTCGGGTTCGCTGCTCGCCATTTACCTGGCTAAACGCGGCATCGAGGCGGACGTTTACGAAGCGCGTTCGGATATGCGAAAAGCGGAAGTCGCCGCCGGGCGTTCGATCAATCTGGCGCTTTCCGACCGCGGAATCGCCGCGCTTCGCGAAGTCGGGATGGACGAATATATGCTCCGGGAAGCGGTTCCGATGCGCGGGCGGATGATTCACGCGACGGACGGGCAGACGAAACTTTTGCCGTATTCGGGACGCAAAGGCGAATATATCAATTCGATCTCGCGCGGCGGTTTAAACGTCGCGTTGATAAACGAAGCCGAAAAACACGCGGGCGTAAGATTTTATTTTAACGAAAAATGCGTCGATTTTGATTGCAAATCGGGCGAAGCGATTTTTCAGTCGGGTAAAACGGTCAAAGGCGATACTTTAATCGCGACAGACGGCGCGGGCTCGGCAGTTCGCAGCGCGATGCTGCGCGGCGGAGTTCCTCGTTTTGATTTCGCGCAAACCCGGCTCGAACACGGCTATAAGGAACTGCATATTCCGCCCGGCGCAAACGGCGAGTTTCAGATGGAGAAAAACGCTTTGCACATATGGGCGCGCGGCGCGTTTATGATGATCGCGCTGCCGAATTTCGACGGCAGTTTTACGTGCACGCTTTTTCTGGCGCACGCGGGCGAAAACAGTTTTGAGCAGATTTTAAGCGGAAATTATATTAGCCGCGGATTTACGCCGACGCACGCGGATCAGAATCTGGAAAATGCGGATCGAAATCTGGAGAAAACAACCCGTAATTTTGATAAAAATCCGCGCCGATCCGCGACTGAATCTCTTCTGGCTTTCTTTCAAACGAATTTCCCGGACGCGATCCGGCTGATGCCGTCTTTGACCGAAGATTTTTTCGCGAATCCGATCGGAAACTTAGGCACCGTCAAATGTTTTCCGTGGAACGTCGGCGGAAAAAGTTTGCTTTTAGGCGATTCGGCGCACGCCGTCGTGCCTTTTTACGGTCAGGGAATGAACGCTTCGTTTGAAGACTGCCGCATTTTAAATCAATTGATCGAGCAGCGCGGAACCGATTGGGAAAAGGTTTTCGATGAATTCACGATTTCGCGCAAACCGAACACCGACGCGATCGCCGACATGGCGGAAGAAAATTTCTACGAAATGCGCGACGCCGTCGCCGACCCGGTTTTCCAGCGCAAACGCGAGCTCGAAACACGGCTCGAACAAACTTTTCCAGATTATTTTTCCAAATATTCGATGGTCACCTTTCGCGAGGATTTGCCGTATTCGATAGCCAGGCGAAAAGGCAACGCCCAGGACGAATTATTGATGGAAATCTGCGCGAAAGTTGAAAACGTCAGCGAAATCGATTTAACGGAAGTGCTGGAAAAAACCAGATCGCTTTAGTAAAAATTAAATTTATGGATATTAATCTCAGTAATAAAAAAGCCTTTGTCTGCGGCAGCACGCAAGGAATCGGGAAAGCGTCGGCGATTGAAATCGCAAAGCTCGGCGCGTCGGTTGTTTTGATCGCGAGAAACAAAGACGCGCTCGCGAAAGTTAAAGATGAACTCGATTCCGCGCAGAATCAGCGGCACGATTATATTGTCGCCGATTTTTCAAAACCGGAAGAAGTAAAATCAGCAATTGAGAGGTATCTTGCGGCAAGCGAAGAGCCGGTTCACATTCTCGTCAACAACACGGGCGGACCGCCTGCGGGCAAAGCGATCGACGCCGACGCGCGGGAATTCGTTTCGGCTTTTCAAAATCATCTTTTGTGCAATCATATTCTCGCGCAGGCGCTGGTCGAAGGAATGAAAACGGAAAGATACGGGCGCATCATCAACATTATTTCCACATCCGTTAAACAGCCGATTCCGAATCTCGGCGTTTCAAACACGATTCGCGGCGCGGTCGCGAGCTGGGCGAAAACGCTTGCGGGCGAGCTCGGCGCGTTCGGCATTACGGTCAACAACGTTCTGCCCGGCTCGACTTGGACGGGACGAATCGAATCGATTATCGAAAACAAGGCGCAGAAAACGGGCGAATCAAACGAGGAAATTCAAAAGCAGATGGAAGCGGAAATTCCCGCCCGTCGCTTTGCCGAAGCCGCCGAAATCGCAAACGCCGTCGCGTTTTTGGCAAGCCCGGCAGCCGCATATATCAACGGCATAAATCTGCCGGTTGACGGCGGCAGAACCGGTTCTTTATAAAAAGTTTTCGGGAAAGTTGTTTTGCCCGCGAAACACGCGAAACACGCGAAAATAAGACAAACGAATCGCCCGTTTTTTCTCTTTATAACTTCTTTCGCGCTTTCAGCGTATTTCGCGGGCGAAGAACTTCCCTTTTGTTTTGTGTTTTACGCGGTCGCGTTCTTAAAAGATTATGATTATTTCCATAGAAATCAACGGGCAAACTTATCGAATTGACACCGATGAACCGCTTAATATCGCGATTCCGCTTGATTTCAAAGGCACGCAGCCGAACGCGTTTGATGTCGAAAGAGCTTCGGCGCGAGCGTATGAAACGGGAAATTTAATCGGCGATACGCGGCGCGGCGGCAGCTGTAATTTTGAAGAAATCACGTTCGTTCCGCATTGCAACGGCACGCACACGGAATCGATCGGGCATATTACGCACGCGAGAATTTCGATTCACGATTCGCTGAACAACGCGTTTACGCCTTCGACGCTCGTAACCCTGGAGCCGGAAAACGCTTTAATCTGCGGTGAAACTTACGCGGTCGAACTAAACAATGAAGACAGATTGATCACGAAAAAATCGCTCGCAAAGGCGCTTGCGGCGGCGGACGAAAATTTTCTTCGCGGCTTGATTATTCGCACCGCGCCGAACGACGAAAGCAAGAAATCGCGCGCTTATGCGAATAATCTACCGCCGTTTTTTTCGATTGAAGCGATGAATTATATAAACGAAAAAGGCGTCCGGCACTTGCTCGTCGATATGCCTTCGATCGACCGCGTTTTTGACGAGGGGAAACTTTCGAATCATCGAATTTTCTGGAGCGTTGCGCAGGGAAGCTTTGAACCGAGCGCGGCGAGCGATGCGAATAAAACCGTTACCGAGATGATTTACGCGCCCGACCGGATCGCGGACGGCGCGTATCTTTTGAATCTGCAAATCGCGGCTTTTATGTCGGACGCAAGCCCGAGCCGACCGGTTTTATTCCGAATC
>JAOAPX010000168.1 GCA_025463125.1 Acidobacteriota bacterium
AAGAAGGCGTCACCGCGTTTTTCGAAAAACGCCAGCCGAATTTTACCGGAACTTGAAAATTTATTTTATCGTAAGGCAAAGCCGCCGGGTTTCGAGCCTGACGGCTTTTTTTAATTTTACGGGTTGAGAATTTTTCCGGGGAGCTGCGGCGATTGCCGGCATTCAGCGGCGGTTTTGATAGTAAAGAATTGTCAGAAGATTCGGTTTTACTTCTCGTTAACTGTTCGGCATTGTCTGCATTTGTCTGAAGACTCCCAAAAAACTCGGGTTTTATGAATTTAACGTATTCGCAATTATTAAAAGGAAACCGCAATTTTCGTAACTTATTGTGGGGACAAGTGATTTCCGAGCTTGGCAACTGGTTTAATTTTATCGCCGGGCTCGGTTTGGTGCGGGTTGTTTCGGAAGCTTCGCCGACGGCAGCCGGAATTTTATTTGTTTGCCGCCTGCTTCCTTTCGCTCTTGTTTCACCGATTGCCGGAACTTTCGTCGACCGCTTTTCACGCCGGACGGTAATGATCTGGTCTGACTTGATACGCGTCGCTCTCGCTTTATTGTTTTTGTTTGTCACGAGCGCGGAAAACTTGTGGATTGCGTATGTCGCCACCGCGCTGCTTTCTACTTTAGGCGCATTTTTTGAAGGCGCGAAAAACGCGACGACGCCGAACTTAACCGGCAAAGACGGTTTGCTCGCGGGAACGGCTTTGATGTTTTCGTCGAGATTTTTGCTGATGGCGGTCGGCTCGGCGCTCGGCGGCTGGGCAGCGGCAATTTTCGGTTACAAAGTCGCTTTTGTTATCAACGCCGTTTCGTTTCTCGCTTCGGCTTTTTCCGTCTGGCTGATTCCGGAAGAGGCTACGCGGAAGAAAGAAAGTTACGAATTGCGAATTAGTAGAGACGAAACCGGCAAGATTAAAAGACCTTCGTTTTATACGGAACTGAAAGAAGGTCTGCATTACACGGTTCGCAATCATTTCGCTTTGACGATCTTGATACTCAACGTTATCTGGGCGACCGGAGGCGGCGCGATCAACGTTGTTTTTGAGCGGATGGGCGGCGTATTTTTCGCCGGAAAGGAAAACTGGAACCCGGATATTGCCGTCGCACTGCTCTGGACGGCGGGCGGTTCCGGTTTGTTTTTCGGAATGATGATCGCGCACAAAACCGCGACGGTTCTTGAACGGAAAAACAATCATAACTCGTTTATCGGCTGGGCTTTGATAATTCACGGAATATTGTTTGCCGTTGCCGGTTATATGCCGAGCCTTTGGCTTTTCGCGTTTTTTACGTTTATTTCGCGCGCGATTATCGGCGTGGAATACGCCGTGCAGGAAACGATGTTTCAGCGCAGCTTGCCAGATCATATTCGCGGGCGCATTTCGACGCTCGACCGGGGCGCGGAATTGACTGTGTTCGGTTTATCGAGCTATCTGGCGAGCATTTCCATGTTTCACATATCTCCGCAGTTTTTAACCGTGATTTCAGGGATTTTGTCGGCGATTGCCGGCGTCGTCTGGTTTATGCGGCAGGGAAGATCGAATTCCGTTTACACGGTTGCCGAGTCGAAATTGGAAACTTCTTAAAAATAAAAAAGACGCAAATATTAATTAAAGTATTAATTAAAAAAGAGTTAAGACGAATAAAAAACGTCTTAACTCTTTTTTTGCTTTTTATATATATAAATAATCTAAGCCGTAATAATCACGGCTTTGGCGCCGGTCAGCTCCGAGAAATCCTTTGTGTAAATCGTATCGACGCGGCGCGCGCGCGCGATCGTCTCGACAATCTCCTGTGTTGAAATAAAACCGTCTTCGACCTGCGCTATCGCCCAATTCGGAATGTGCCGAGCCCTCTGCAAAAGTTCGTCCAAAAGCCGCAGATATTGTGATTTGGTTTCGACTAAAATTCCGAGCCGTCCGGCTTGCGCCAGCTCCATCGCGTTCCAGTAATCATCGCCGCCGCGCAGAAATTCTTCGCGCCAGGCAGTCCAGCCGAGATAGTTTCTCTGCGTCATATTATGCGCGCGCGGCAAGCGTAGAAACATCAGTTCGGCGCGGTTTTCGACGTCGGCGATAAATTCATAACCGGTGCGATTCTGGCAGACATTGTTTTGCCCGTTATTGACCGGCACGGGGAAAGCGCTCCAGAGACGTCGGTAAACGTTTGAAAGCGGATGACGAAGTTCGCGCGTCTCTTCTGTAAAAGACAGAACGTAGTCGCCGACGCTCATCGCAATTGTCGAAGCGATGGCGCGGGCAATCGGCGACGCGAGACATTCGATATTATTTCGCACGTTATCAAACCACCACGCGTCTGTTTCGCCGAACCAGTTTCTCAAACTTTCATTGTTCAGACGGTATCGCGGCACGTATGCCTCTTCCAAAACCGCATTGACGGCTTCTTCCGACAAATTTTCGCCGTTGTTTTGGATCATAGCGATTGTTTTCATCCAGCCGGAAATCGTCAGATCGTTTGCCAGAACCCGCACGTTCCAGCGTTTGAGATACGCGCCGAGATTGCCGTCGGCGGCAAACGGCATCGCGACTGAAGCAAATTTCAAGCGGCGCAAAACGCTCAGTTCAAAAGCCAGCCAGCCTTTCGGCGTAATGTTAGATTGATTGAGCATAAAATTTATTAAGCCCGTCACGAGCTTTTTTACAAAATTATTCGTTTATATTTATTACCGTTTACAGGTAATCGCTGAATGCGCAAAAAAAAAGAAAATCCGGTTTGCTGCGGCAAAATATTCAGCTTTTTTTAACTAATCGTTTTCAGACGGAACCGTTTGCCCTGCAGGCGCGGTGTCATTGCCTGATTCGTTTTCAAATCTTTCCTGCGCCTGCTGCGCTGATGGTTCTTCAAATCGTTCATCGGCTTGCGATTTTTCATATTCGGCATACGACCGCAATTCGCTGAATCCTTCGAGAGTTAAGAACATCTTTACGATTTTCGGGTCAAACTCGATGCCCGACCATTCGATCAAATGTTTTTTCGCGTCCGCCGCCGTCTGCGCGGCTCTGAACGGGCGCGCGTCCGTAATGGCGCAAAACGTATCGGCGACGCGTAAAATGCGCGCCGCCAGCGGGATTTGTTCCCGTTCGATCGCGTCCGGGTAACCGGAACCGTTCCACCATTCGTGATGCCAGCGAACGAGCAATTGAACGGCGCGGCTTAAACCTCGTTTTGCCGCTTCCTGTTCCCCGATTACCGTGTGCCGATGCATATCTATGCGCTCGTCTTCGCGTAAAAGACGGTTGGTTTTAATGTATTCGCGGTTCATGACCATCGCCCCGAGGTCGTGAACGAGAGCCGCCTGACCGAGCGTCGCGCGGTCGTGTGAAGCGAAGTTAAAACGAACGGCTAGAGCGTCGGCGAGAACGGCGATGCGTTTGCCGTGCGGGTGCGCGTAACCTTCAAAAGCGTCTATTTCCGCAGAGATGTCGAGTAAACGCCCGTCCGGCTGCGTTTCGTTTCCAAAAATACTGTCCATAAACTTTTAATTCGAAATTTGAAAAAGGTGCGCACAAATAAAATGATTTTAATCAATTTTTTATCATACGCCTCAAACTTTGAACTAATTTAACTTTTTCTTTTGCAGGCTGTCGAGCAGCGCGCGCGCTTCTCGGTTGCCCGGCGCGATTGCCAGAAATCTCGTCAGCTCGCCTTCGGCGCGTTTAAGCAGATTATAGCGAATAAAAAACTCAGCCAGAATAACGCGGAAAACGGCGTTGCCCGGTTCAAGCTTGACGGCAGTTTGCAGCTCGGCTTCGGCTTTGAATCTTTGCGTTTCGTCTTCGGCAAGCGCTTTTCCGTAGTAAGCGTGATAAAGCGCGGTTTCGGGCGCAGAATGAACCGCCCGCGCCAGAAACGGAAGCGCTTCGGCGCAATTGTTGTTCTTTAAAAGCTTAAAGCCTTCTTCGAAAATTTCGGCGGCGACATTTGATTGCTTGCGTTTATCGATTTCAAAGGCGCTCGCGGGCGGGAAATTCTGAGTTTGAGATAGTTCCTTTCGAAGCTTGAAATCATATGTTTCGCGCGCGTTTTCATCTCTTAAAGTTTCGTAAGCTTTGGCAATTACGGTAAAAGCTTTTTGAATGCGGCGATGAAGTTCGGTGCCGGTTTCTTTATGAAAACGGTCCGGGTGAAATTGTTTCGCCAGCGAAAAATAAGACTGTTTGATTTCGGCGAGCGAAGCTTTTGTTTCTATTCCTAAACTTTCGTAGTAGTCGCGCGACTTTTCAGTGCGGTCGAGATAACTTTCGAGCCGTGCTTTTTCGTCCGTATGCTGATATTTTTCTTCGGTTGTCGTTGAATCCGAGAGCGCGGATTTTCCTGCCGCCGCAGAATTTGCCGACTCCGGCGGAGCGGCTTCTTTTTTCAAAGCTATGCGAGCGGTCGAAATGGCTTCGATGCGATGCCCCGTAAAAGCCGGATGCCAGCCGCGACGCGTCAGCAATCCGCCGAGCCACAAAGTGTAAAGCGCCTGCAAAACGACATTAAGAGGCAGCGGGCACGAGCTTTTTACTTCTTCGACGCTCAGCCGCGTGTCTTTAAACCGAGACAATATAAAAGCTTCCTGCGGATGCAAATCGACCTTGTGTTCGGGCGTTTGTCCGGCAATAAAAATTTCCTGAAAGCTTCGGAAACGCTGAAAAACAATTTCTTCCGAGAGCGAGCGAGCGTATTCGATCAAGATTTTCGACAGATCGATTTGGAAACGGATGTCTTCCCTGATCCTGACAAGCGGGCTGAACTCCCATGCGCCGGTTTTCCAGCAAAGCGCGGCGCGCGTGATTTCTTCGAGCTGGCGAACGAAAAGTTTGTCGATTTCGTCTTTCCTGAATATCTGTTTTTCGACTAAAAATTTGGCGAGTTCAAAATCGCTGGCGAAATTTGAATTTTCCGCGAGCAGGTTTTTATCAATTACGCCGTCGTGCAAAAGCATATCGAAAAGCCGCGCCCGTCGAGCGTTTGAAGCGGCGAAAACGATTTCTCCGCTTTTGAAATAAAAAATAATTTTCTGATTTTCGTTTGAAATCCGCAGCGAACCGTCGAGCCGCGCTTCGGAAATTTCAATCAGAAGTTCGGCAGCCGGGTGCTCTTGAAGATTTCCCTGTAATTCGAGATTGTTTGGAGCAGTCATTTGAAGTGTAAAAGTACGGAATAAGGAATGCGGCGTCAAGCCGGATTTATGATACCAAATCAAAGCCCGAAAAGTTAAGCAAAAATTGCCTGTAAAGAATTTACCGTTTATCGTTTAGCGTTTACCATAAAAAAATGCTTTACGATTTTCAGCTTGCCGGAAACCGCGTGCGTCTGTGGCAGCGCGCGGGCGAATCTTACGAGCATGTTTTAATGAAAGCGCTCGGCTACGCGATGTTTGTCGGCGAATATCCGCATCTGGAAATTGAAATTAAAATCGGGCTGCGTTACAAACCCGATCTGATCGCCAGGAAAAGCGACGGCGAATTCGATTTCTGGGGCGAAGCCGGAGCCAATTCGATTCGCAAAACGCACTGGATTTTAAAACACACGCGCACCGGCAAACTCGCGCTTTTCAAAATCGGGCAAAACAACGAATCGCTGATCCGGCAGCTGCGCGAAGAAATTCCCGCAAAGTATCGCGCCGGCGGACGGTTGCTTTTGATAAATTTCGTTTCCGGTATCGCCTGTTTGACAGCTTCGCGGCAAATTGAGAAAGTTCCAAAAGATTGGTACGCCGAATTTGAGATTTGAAACGTGTCCGTACCTGTAAGATTTTTAGCTTATAAATATTTTCTATCAATTGATGACAAAACCTGAAATAAAAATTAGAGAAGTTTCGACCGTTGAAGAACTTCAGGGCTGCGTGGATTTGCAGCGCGAAGTTTTCGCCACGCCTGATTTGGAAAATTCGCCCGTGCGGCATTTGATCGTGACGAAATCAGCCGGCGGTTTTACGCTCGCCGCCTTTGACGGCGATAAAATGGTCGGATTCGTCCTGTCCGTTCCGATGTTTAAAGGCACGGAGCGCGCGTTTTATTCGCATATGACAGCCGTCGATAAAAATTATCAGAATTACGGCATCGGCACGAAACTGAAATGGGCGCAGCGCGAGCGCGCAATCGCCGAAGGAATAAATTATATTAAATGGACTTTTCAGCCGGTTCTGGCGCGCAACGCGTTTTTTAATTTAGAGCGCCTCGGCGCGACGATCAACACATACGCGCCGAATTTTTACGGCACCGATTACGCGACTTCCGCCGAACAGGACAGCGTGCGCGGCGTTGACAGCGATCGTCTTTTCGCCGATTGGCATCTGGATTCGCCGAAAGTCGTCGCGCTTTCAAAGGGCGAAACTTACGAAGAAACCGGCGAAATCGCCAGAACGATCGAAATCCCGAACAACTGGAACGAACTGGTCGTCGCCGATACAGCCAAAGCCGTCGCCGAACAGAAAAGAGTCAAACGGGAATTTCAAAAGGCGATTGCCGACGGCTTGGTTGCGAAAGGGTTTGAGAGAAGCGAAACGAGCCCGAGATATTTGCTGTATAAAGCGCAAGTCGAAAAGGCTCTAAATAAATAGTAAATAGAAAAAAACTGTTGTAAAAACAAGCGTTTAGGAGCTCAAATGCGTGAACACTTCTATTTCGCCGCCGATCAGCGCTAAACCGCCGCCGTTTTGTTTCGCCTGGTACATCGCAGAATCAGCGTGGCGTAAAAGCTCTGCCAGGTTTTTGCCGTTTTCCGGGTAAAATGCCGCGCCAATGCTCAGATCGGCTACCAAAGTATGTTTTCCGACCTTAAATGGGCGCTGAACATTGTCGAGCAGTCTTTTGACGACGATGTTTATTCCATCGTCGTTGCAGTTATGCAAAAGCGCGGCAAATTCATCGCCGCCGAGCCGAGCCAGTAAATCCGGTTTGCGCAGAATCGAACTGACGCGCGCCGCGACGTATTTCAAAAGCTCGTCGCCGACTTCGTGTCCCATCGTGTCGTTTACGGCTTTGAAATGATTTAAATCGAAATACAGAATGGCAAACGGCTCGTTTGTTTCCCTGGATTTTATCAAGGCTCTTTCAACTTCTTCCTGAAACTTATGGCGGTTGGCAAGCCGTGTCAACGGATCGTGAAAAGCCAGCGTTTCCAGCGAAAACTGGTGCTGTTTGCGGTCTGTAATATCTCTGAGCGTGAAAATCCTTCCGTCGAGCGTCCCGTTAATATTTTCGAGCGGCGTGATGGTGACTGACAGATAATGCTGTTTCCCATCAATATTTAACTCGATTTCATCGTATAAATCGGGAACGGTTTTATATCTTTCGAGCAGCTCTTTCCAGTTTTCAAACGCGTTTTCAAATTTAGAACCGATAATTTCCTTTTGCGATTTGTGCAATCCCGCCGCCGCCGCCGGGTTGATGTCGGTAATAATATTATTATGATCGAGAACGATAACGCCGTCGCGAATGGTTTTGAAAACCGTTTCGTATGCGATCGGATTGCTTACTAAAAAGTGATAACGGAAAATGGCGATGGCGATGATCGAGAATGTTACAGGGAAACTGAGCGACGTGTAGCTGAATTCGCCGAGAAGTTTAAAAACGCCGACTACGTTGACGACCAGTGGAATGCTGAGCGACAGCAGAAGGATCAGCAAGCGGATGCGGTAATGACGCGAAGCGCGGCTCGTTTCGAGAAACACGGTCAAAAAGCTGATCGCCGATAAGATATAGCAGTACGGCAGATGCACGTACCAAAAATAATAACCGTACTCGACTTTCAGTGCATTTAGATTGCCGAGCTGTATTTTGCTGAAAAACAAATTGTGCCAGGAATTTGTCAGCAAAAACATCCAGGACACGATCGGAATGATGCAAAGCAGAACGATCATCTTCCGGCTGATGTGTTTGCTGCAATAGCGGTAAACAAAAACGAGCATCGCGAGCGGCAGAAATCCGCCGCCGAGAAAGCGCACGATCTCTCCGACAAACTGACCTGTTAAAGACTCAAAACTAAGCCGACCGATAATGTCGCCGGTCATCCATAAAACCGACGTGAAACAAGCAACGGCAAAAGCCTTTGCATTTCGCGCCTGCTGATTCCGCCACGCGTAAACGCACATCACCAGCGAGCATATAACGGAAATAATTAAATAAATTACGGGAAGAGTAAATGGCATCCGGATAGACTGAATTTTATTTTTAGGTTCATTTTGGGGAGAAAGGCTTCGGGGTAAAAAAAAGTAGCGGCTTAAAAACCTCGCTGCATACGATAATAACTTAACTTATCAATAAAATCCAAACAATGTTTAAGCTTATTTACATACAAAGCAAATTTTCGGAAACCGGACTTCCGCCGCAAAGCTACGGGGAATTTAACTCCTTAAGAAGGCGATTAAACTGATATTTGCCGGTGCCTTTCTTCTCGTTTGAAAATTAGCCGCCCAAACTAGAGATTTCCGGTTGAATAGTTGATAATCTGTGTCTTGAAGCGGCAGGCTCGGGCGCGAAGCTGCGACGAAATCATCGAGCGAATCGAAGGTTTCGTCGCCGTTCATCTTTTTATTCAAATATCAGTAAATGAGGCAAATTAAAAATTTAACTGCTGAAGAGCTCGAAGCCGGGCTCGATGAGATTAGTCTCTCGCCGAAAGACAACGGGTTGCTGAAATTAATTGTGCGGCGACCGCTTGAAAACGAAAGGGAAGTTTTGCGCGAAGGCAAGCTTAATTTAATCGACGGTTTAGTCGGCGATACGTGGAAGTTTCGCGGCAGCTCGCGCACCTCGGACGGTTCTTCGCATCCTGATATGCAGCTTAATATTATGAATTCGCGGGCGATCGCGCTTTTCGCGCAAACGGAAGACCGGTGGCAATTGGCGGGCGATCAGCTTTACGTCGATCTGGATTTGAGCCTTGAAAATCTTCCGCCCGGAACCTGCCTCGAGCTCGGCGCGGCGATTATCGAAGTCACGGCGCAGCCGCACACGGGCTGTAAAAAATTTATCGAGCGCTTCGGCATAGACGCCATGAAACTGGTAAATTCGGCGGCGGGCAAACAGCTTCGTCTGCGCGGAATAAATGCCCGTGTCGTTCAGCCGGGCGTGATCAGGACCGGTGATCTGTTGAAAAAAATCCGACTTTAAAACTGCGATTAAATAAAAATTTTCGTTAAAATTTCTTTATGAACCTTTTTGAAAGTGCCGAAAACAACATCGAAACCGAAATCGAATCGCTTCGCGCCGAAATCAATCATCACAACGAGCTTTATTACCAGAAAGCCGCGCCGGAAATCGCCGACGTCGAATTCGACGCGCTTTTGGTCAGGTTAAGAGAACTCGAAGAGGCGAACCCGGAACTTATTACGCCGGACAGCCCGACGCAGCGCGTCGGCGGTCGCGCCGAAGGTTTTAAGCCGTTCGTGCATCGCGTTCCGCTGATGTCGCTTGATAATTCGTATGACCTTGACGATTTGCGGGCGTTTGACGAGCGATGCCGGAAACTCGCCGACGGGCGCGATTTCGATTACGTGGCGGAGCTTAAAATCGACGGTTTATCGGTGGCGCTTCATTACGAAAACGGAATTCTCGCGGCGGGCGCAACGCGCGGCGACGGTTCGGTCGGCGACGACGTTTACAGCAATGTGAAAACGATTCGCACGATCCCGCTCAAATTAAAAGGCGATTACCCGGAACGCGTCGAGGTGCGCGGCGAAGTTTTTCTCGCTCGTTCCGTGTTTGAAAAAATCAACGCCGAACTGGATATGCAGGGCGAGAAGGTTTTCGCAAACCCGCGCAACGCCGCCGCCGGAACTTTGCGCCAGCTCGATTCATCAATCGTTCGCTCGCGCCGGCTGGACATTTTCCCGTACGACCTTCTCAGCGGCGCTTCGAAAATGTTCGCGACGCACTGGGAGATTTTCGAATGGCTCGAAGCGAAAGGATTTACCGTCAACCCGAACCGCGCGCTTTGCGAAAACTTCGACGAGCTGACCGAATTTATCGGCGCGATGCAGGCGAAACGCGATTCGCTCGATTACGACATCGACGGCGTTGTCGTCAAAATCAATCAAACGCGTCTGCAGCAGGAATTCGGCGCGACGACGAAAGCGCCGCGCTGGGCGATCGCTTATAAATATCCGGCGATGCAGGCGACAACGCGCCTTAACGCGATAAACATACAGGTCGGGCGCACCGGAGCGCTGACGCCGGTCGCGTATCTCGAACCGGTCACGCTCGCCGGAACGGTCGTCGCCCGCGCGTCCCTGCACAATGAGGATGAGATCAAGCGGCTTAATATAAAGCTCGGCGATTACGTTTTAATCGAAAAGAGCGGCGAAATTATCCCGCAGATTTTGCAGGTCATCGAATCGCGGCGCGACGGAACGGAAATCGATTACGAATTTCCGAAAAATTGCCCGGTTTGCGATTCCGAGGTCGTTCGTCCCGAAGGCGAAGCCGTCACGCGCTGCACAAACCCGGATTGCCCGGCGAAAGTAAAAGCCCGCATTTTATATTTCGCCGCCCGCAAAGCGATGGACATCGAAGGCTTGGGCGATGTTTTAGTTGAAAAGCTCGTCGATTCGGGAATTGTCAGAACGGTAGCCGATTTATACGATCTGAAGCTCGAACAAATCGCCGAGCTCGAACGAATGGCGGAAAAGAGCGCGACAAATTTAATTAATCAGATAGAAAACTCAAAAACGCGCGGGCTGCAAAGACTTCTGTACGGAATCGACATTCGGCACGTCGGCGAGCGCTACGCGAAAATTCTCGCCAATCATTATCGTTCGATCGATAAACTGGCGGAAGCGACGGTCGAAGAACTCGACGCGATTCACGAAATCGGCTTGACGGTCGCCGTTTCGGTTTTCAACTTTTTCCGCAACCCGCGCAATATTGAAACGATCGAAAGATTAAAAGCGGCGGGCGTGAAAATGGAAATCGACGGCGGCGATTCGGCAAGTTTCGATGAAAATTTCGTCGGTAAAACCTTTGTTTTGACCGGAAAACTCGAACAATTCACGCGCGACGAAGCGGCGCGTCTGATCGAAGAACGCGGCGGAAGAGTTTCTTCATCGGTCAGCAAAAAAACCGATTACGTCGTCGCCGGCGAAGATGCCGGATCAAAACTGACAAAAGCCGAATCTTTGGGCGTAAAAGTTTTGAGCGAAGATGAATTTAAGGAAATGATCAGCTAAATGTCTGTGATTGACGGAAAATCAATGCTGGAAGTTTTGCGCGATTTCGTCCAAAAAGCCGGACGCGCGGAAATGCCGTATATGATTACCGGTTCGTTTGCGATGAGCGCTTACGGCGAAATCCGGTTTACGCGCGATATTGACATTGTCGTCGAAATCGAACGCGAAAAAATTGACGCGTTTTTTGCGGTTTTTGAAAAAGATTATTACGTCAGCGCAAATTCAATTCGCCGTGCCGTTAAAAATCGCTCGATGTTTAATCTCATTCACCTGGAAAAAGCGGTAAAAATCGACTGCATCGTTCATAAAGACAGCGAATTTGAAAACTTGAAATTTTCCAATCGACGCGAAGCGAAAATCGGCGAGCTGAAATTTTGGACGATTACGAAAGACGATTTGATAATTTCCAAGCTCGATTGGGCGCGCGATTCGCTTTCGGAAATGCAGATAAAAGACATTGCGAATCTGACGGCGAACGATTATGATGCCGAATATGTCGCAAATTGGGTTGAAAAACTCGGACTCGAAAAAGTCTGGCAAAAAGTTTCAAAATGGAAGACACAACACCTGAAATAAAACGTAAATTTTATGAGATTCTGATGTCGCGCACCGAAGAAGAAAGATTTTTGATGTGCGCCGAAATGTATGAATCTGCTAGAGAAATAATCGTTTCCGAAATGCCGAAAGATTTAACTGAAAACGATTGTAAAAAATACGTTTACGAAAAAATCCATCACGAAACTTTTCCAAACGAATTTTAATAATGAAATTCTGTGATTTGATAAAATATGATGTTTGGAAAGTTTATGAGATTGAAAATTAGTTGCGCGTGCGAGTAGAAAATTTCAAAAAAAGTTTATGAACGAAAACTCGATTTATTGGATATTAGGAGTTCAAGCGATAGCCGCAGTAATATTGCTTGCCGGATATATAACAAGCCGAAATCTGCCTGAAAAATCCAAAAAAAATCGAGTGCAAAAGTTCGCTCTCGTCGCTCTATCATTAATAGCGTTTAGTTTTCCAATATTTTCGCCGTATATTTCTTTTTACAGTCAAACGAGTTACTTAGATGAATTGAAAGCAGAAAACCTTAACTCAATTGAAGAGATATCTAAGTTTGAAAAAGAGCAAACGAAAAATATTGAACGTCTTAAAAGCGAAGTTAATAATTTGCGAGAAGATCTTTATCAGTTAAATAGATATAACAGATTTGTCATTCAAATGTTTTCAACAGGAATTATAGTTGCTTGTCTTCTTTTAGCTTTCGGTAAAAAGGAAAAGATGACGGGAGAAAGTCAGTCAGATCAAACATCGAAATTATAATAATTACAATGAACAATTTTTTTAACGCAAATTTAGCGGAAGTCGATTCAATCGTCGCCGGAGCGATCAGCGATGAAACGAATCGGCAGGCGAACGGTTTGGAATTAATCGCTTCGGAAAATTTCGTTTCCGAAGCGGTTTTGCAGGCGATGGGATCGGTTTTTACGAACAAATACGCCGAAGGTTACCCGGGCAAGCGATATTACGGCGGCTGTGAGTTTGCCGATGTCGTCGAGCAATTGGCGATAGACCGCGCGAAGGAAATTTTCGGCGCCGAGCACGCGAACGTTCAGCCGCATTCGGGCGCGCAGGCGAATATGTCCGTGTTTTTAGCATCGCTCAATCACGGCGATAAGATTCTCGGGATGAATCTTTCGCACGGCGGGCATCTGACGCACGGGCATCCGATGAATTTTTCGGGCATTAATTTCGAAGTTTCCGATTACGGCGTTTCCAGGGAAACCGAAACGATTGATTACGACGAGTTGCAGCGCATCGCGGAAGAAAAACGCCCGAAAATGATTGTCTGCGGCGCGAGCGCCTATCCGCGCACGATTGATTTTCAAAGAATCGGCGAAATCGCCCGATCAATCGGCGCGATCGTGATGGCGGACATCGCGCATATCGCGGGCTTGGTCGCCGTCGGGCTTCATCCGTCGCCCGTTCCGCATTGCGAATTCGTGACAACGACGACGCACAAAACTTTGCGCGGTCCGCGCGGCGGTTTGATTATGTGCCGCGAGGAATCGGCTAAAGCAATAGATAAAGCCGTGTTTCCGGGCGTGCAGGGCGGACCGCTCGTGCATATTATTTCGGCAAAGGCGGTCGCTTTCGGCGAGGCGCTTCGGGAAGATTTTAAAGCATACCAGCAGCAAGTGCTGGATAATGCGAAAGTTCTTGCCGCGACTTTGCAGACGGAAGGCTTGCGAATCGTTTCAGGCGGAACGGACAATCATCTGATGCTCGTGGACGTTTTCGCAGGCGGCAAGGGAATCACCGGGAAAGTTGCCGAAAAGGCTTTGGACGCGGTTCATATTACTGTCAATAAAAACACGATTCCGTTTGACACGAATTCGCCGTTTACCGCTTCGGGCATTCGTCTCGGAACGCCCGCTCTGACGACGCGCGGAATGAAGGAAGACGAAATGCGCACAATTGGAAAACTGATCGCCGCGATTCTCCGCGAGCCGGAATCGGAAGAAGTGAAAACGAAAGTTAAAAATGAAGTGACCGAGCTGGCGGCGAAATTTTCGCTTTACGCGCACAGAAGCGCGGGCAAAATCGGCTCAATCTCGGCAGGTTAAAAATATATTAGCCGCGAACAGCCGCGAACAAGCACGAAAAGAAAACATAAAACACTTGTTTTTTCTTATTTTGTATCTTTTTGTGTCTTTTCGTGCTTGTTCGCGGCTGAAAATTCTAAATTTATGAGCAATTTATCCGACATAGGCTTTCCGGTGCAGAGCGAACAGGACGTTAACCAGATTATTGAAAATCTCGTAAGCATTGTAAAACCCGTTCCTTGCCCGCGAGGCGCTTATTATGTTTACACCGACGCTTCGGGCGCGCAAATGTATTTGCAGGGAAATTTAAACGACGAGTTGATCGGTTTTAACCCGCATTTCGCCGGGAAAAGCCGTCGAACGGTTCGAATTACAAGAGAAATCGAGCGCGAATCTTCAGAGCTGGACGGAGGTTTCTACGCATGGGCAAATCCGCATAAAGGCTTGGGCGAAAGCGGCGAGTACCCGTTTATTTTCGACGCGCCTGATTTTCGCACGAATACAAACCGGGAGTTTCCGCGCGTTTGCGATATACATCTGACGGCTTTTGCTTCAAACGATTTTCGCATTTATGAAAACGAAAAGGAATACGACGATAAACAGGAAGGCGAAGCGAAATCGTCGGCGAAATCGTTTATTTCGAGCGGACTTTTTTCGTTCGATGAAAATGACGAGAGTGTCGATTTAAGCGCGGTTCGTCCGATCGCTTTGCTGAGCGGACAAATCAAGGAATACGAATTGAAAACCAACGAGCTGACAAATGAAAAATTCTACTGGTTTTTGATTGATACGTTGGGCGGGGAAGCGGACATCGTCGCCGACCCGAAATTGGTTTCGTCCGAGCCGCAGGTCGGCGGCATCGTCAGCGGTCAATTCTGGCTCTCGGGCAGATTGACCGAAGATTAATAAAATAAACACAAAAAACGGATTTTCAAAGGTAATTTACAAAATATTTACCCTTGAAAATCCGTTTTGATTTGTGTTTATTTTTAAGCTTGAACTTTTCCTGCGGCTAGTCGATTTCTAAATCCAGTTGATCTAAAATTTGGCGGGCTTCATCGGAATCGTATTCAAACGCCTGTTGTTCGAGCGCGTTGACTGCGATTTCGGCGTAAAGCGTATCGTCCAGCAAGGTAATCAGCGAAGCTGTAGGCAAAAGCGCGAGCGTTTCGTATGCGACGGCGCGAATTTGCGCGGCTTCCGTCTGACGAATAATTTCCGCAATTTCACTCGGCGAAAATCGATGCGTAAGCGTGTCGGAAAGCTTATCGAATTTGTCGTAATTGTTTCGTCTAAGAATGCGTTCGGCAAGCTGTATAAAAACTTCCGCTGATCCGGTTTGCGTTTCGAGAACACGCACGCAGGTTTCAGCCAGCTCACGTATTTCAGCGAGTTTTTTAACGTTCTTGCGAATAGCGGCGTCTTTTAATTGCTCATCTAAAGCAGTCAGTAATCGAGATAGTTCCCAGTCCGATTGAGTGTCATATGAGAATTTTTGCGTTTGAGCATGGTTCGGCGAATTTCCGCTGTCTGCCTGCAGCGCGCCGACAATCATTTTTTTCGTAACGGGGCGCAAGCCTTCCCAAACTTTCTCGACCGGCGCTCCGAAATCTTTAATCATCATTTTCAACACAAGTAAGTTTGCGCTTGACTTTATTTCTTGTCAAGCAAAGTTTCTGATGCAATTTGAGTATTTTTAGATGTATTTTCAGTGAAATAAATTAAGGTGTTTTGTCTAATGCTTCAATAAACAGGTGTTTTTAATAAACATACTTTAACCGTTGGTATTATGCATCCGCTGCTCGGTTTCGCGCAATACCTCTTCGCGATCTTCCGGGTCCGCGTCTTTTTCGAAAACTTCGACCAGAGCAAACGGCGCTTCCGACAATCGGCGCAGCTCCCATGCTTCGTTTCCGTTTTTGGCGACGCGCGAAAACCAGCAGGCGTTTAACTGTGAAGAAACTATCTCGGCGCCGCCGAACAAATTCTGGAGTTCCTCGGTAATCGTGACGCGCAGCCCGTCGGACAGCAAAACGCGGCGCAAAATCCAGCCGTGTTTTTTATAAAGCGCTAAAATCTCGGCGATTGTTCCGGCTTTTATCATTTCTTTTCGACGTTTGTTTTCGCGCCGGGCGCAGCCGCGTTTGGAATTTTGACGGAATTGGAATTGCTCATCGCCGCGGGTTTTATCGGAATAATCTTTTCGCCCGCGGCTTCAGCTTCAAGCTGCGCGCGACCTTTGCCGGGCGATTCGAAAGTTCCGGCAAATTGATTGCCGATAGCCAGTCTCCAGCTGCCGTCTTCTTTTACAAAAGGCAAATCTTCCCAGCGCGAATCTATCGCGTTATAAACCTCGACCGCGCCCGAATCGCCTTTGACGCGCTCGTCGCGAATTTCCGGCATCGATTCGGCAAAAGTGGTCGCGGTAAAACCGTTTTCCAGTACCTTTTCGAGCGGCTGATTCTGTCTTTGCGAAACCGATCGGGCAAAGCCGAGAGATTTTTCCGACATTACCGCTTTTATAGCATCGGTTTGTTTTGATTTGACGGCTGTATACAGTTTTACGTAAGCATCGGTCGGAGTTTTTCCGCCTTCGCCTTTCGGCGGCGCTGAAGCTGCCGAATTCGACGAGCTTTGATTTTGACAAGCCATTGAAAAAGCCGCAAAAACGGTGATTAATACGGTTGAGATGGTTTTTCGATTGATTTGAAACTTCATTTGATTCGCTTTTTATTATTGCGTTGATTTGTCAAAGTATAATTAGACTTACGGGAAAAGTAAATTATTAAAGAAGATGTCGCTTTAAGAACAGATGTCAGATGTCAGATGTCGGATGCTAGATGCTAGTGAACGAGGATTCAAGTTTTCTGCATACTGACATCCAGCATCCGACATCTGACATCTTCTTTAATAATTTACTATTAAACTGCTTTGGGAGTATTATTACAGCAACGCAAGCGAAACTTTTTACAGGGATTTTTGATTATGAAATACTGTCCGAATTGCCAGACGCGATACACCGACAATACGCTGAGATTTTGTTTACAGGACGGAACGCCGCTCGTCGATGATCGGGCTGAATCCGCGCCGACGGTCGCTTTCGGCGAAACCGATACGATAGTTTCTCCGAAACAGGTCGAGCCTGTGCCGTTCGAGCAGCCGCAAACGTCTGCGAACGATTGGGTGCAAATTCCGGCGAATGCTCCGCCGAGAGCCGCTCAGCCGAAAAAATCCAGAACTTTTTTTCTCGTATTGCTGACCGTTTTTGCGGCATTTCTGCTGCTGGCTGTCGGCGGCGTCGGGGCGCTGCTTTATATGCGAAGCGATCGATCGAAAGTCGCCGTAAATCCGGCTCCGAACGCTCAACCGCCGGCAGTGAATTCCAGCCCGAAAGCAAACGTCAAACAATCGCCGACGCCGACCGCTACGCCGGATAATGCGACAAATTCCAACGCGGCAGGCGAAATGGGAAATTCCGGCGCGATTGCTCCGGTTGACGCGGCTGTTCCGGTTGATGCGGAAGAAGTGAAAGATCAAGTTTCGAGCGTTGTGGATGCCTGGATAGATTTGACCGAATCACAGGATATTAATGCTTATATGAATCTTTACGCGCCGACGGTTGATTATTACAATCGCCGCGGCGTCAGCTCGGGCGTTATTCGCGGCGACAAGCAGCGTGCTTTTAACGAATATAATTCGATTTCTATGACGGTCAGCAATGTAAATGTTACGCCGGACGCTTCGGGCGAGCGCGCGACCGCCGTTTTCGATAAAGAATGGGTTTTCGAAGGACAGAATAAATATTCGGCGGGCAAAGTCCAGTCGCAGCTTCAATTGAGGAAAATCAACGATCAGTGGCGAATTACAGGCGAACGCGATTTAAAGGTTTATTACACCGAATAGCGAAAGTGAACGAATAAACATTGTCGGCTAAATATAACAAAGCGGGAAACAGGACGCGAACAAACGCGGATTAAGCCATTCGGCGCGGATACGATATAAAAAAATCGGCGCTGAATCCGCCTGATCAGCGTTCGGAAGCGTCCTGTTTTTCTTGTCAAAAACGCAAAAATTACACAGGCTTTTTTAGATAAATATAAGAGTAAGAACCGTTAGATAGAAAAATACCGAATCTTTTTATGAAAGCTCTCAGATTTACAAACAATCAATTAAAACTTGAAGGCATTGCCGCGCCGGAACTGAAAAACGAAGCGGTCGTGCGCGTTTTGAAATCGGGAATTTGCAATACCGATTTGGAAATCGTGCGCGGCTACGCCGGATTTTCCGGGACAATCGGGCACGAATTCGTCGGCATCGTCGAAAAATCCGACGCGCGACCGGAGTTGATCGGCAAACGCGTGGTCGGCGAGATAAACGCGGGCTGCGGAGCGTGCGAGCTGTGCGCGGGCGGCGATTCCCGGCATTGCCCGAACAGAACCGTTCTCGGAATTCAAGGGCGCGACGGCGCGCACGCCGAGTTTCTGACTCTGCCGGGCGAAAATCTTTTGGAAGTTCCGCGAAACGTTTCAAACGAGCAAGCGATTTTCGCCGAGCCTTTAGCCGCCGCTTACGGCATTACAGAGCAAGTCGAAATCGCGCCGGAAACGCGCGTTGCCGTTATCGGCGACGGAAAACTCGGCACGCTTTGCGCGATGAGTCTCGCTTTGAAAAGCGCGAACATCGTTTTAATCGGCAAACACATCGAAAAACTTTCAATCGCGAAAAAACGTAATATCGAAAGCGTTTTGCTGCAAGACGCTTTGCCGGGATTGAACCGGCGTTTTGATGTCGTCGTCGAAGCATCGGGCAGCGAATCGGGTTTTGCGACGGCGCTCGATTTAATCAAGCCGCGCGGAAAGCTCGTTTTGAAATCGACATTTCAAGGCAAAGCGAATCTTGAAATGTGGCGCGTCGTCGTTGACGAAATAACGATTGTCGGCTCGCGCTGCGGTCGATTCGCCCCGGCGCTCGATTTGCTTGAAAACGGCTCGATAGAAGTGACCGATTTGATAAGCGAAGAATTTCCGCTTTCGAAAGGCGTCGAAGCCATGCGGCGGGCAGCCGAAAAGGGCGTGTTGAAAGTGGTTTTAAATTGTGTTGAATGAGGGTTAATTGTAATCGGAAGAAATTTTCCCGATTTCACATTAATCATTCGTCACTATTCATCACTATTTTGCTGTTTCGGGCGCGGAATAAAATTCGTAATTCATATTTCGATTTTGTTATACTCGAAATTATAAATTTTAGTAACAGGAATATTGTTTGATGGAGAAGTAGTTTATGTACGGAAAACAAAAAATATCTGTTTTGAAAAAGATAAATTCTTACGGCGCGGCTTTTGTCCTGGGTTGCTCAATCTTCGGCGCGCAGGCGTTCGCTCAAAGCGCTCAGACGACCGAATCTCTGAAAAATTCAACGACTTCTCCGGAAAGACTTTCGGCTTCGTTTGCCGAGGTCGCAAAGATTGTCGAGCCGGCTGTCGTTAATATCGACACGAAAGGCAAGGTTCCTGATATTGCGGCGAAAGGCGAAAGACCCACGCAGGACGCCGACGATATTCTCGATTTTCTTCGTCAAATGCCGCGCCGTCCAAGTTCGGCGGTCGGAAGCGGATTTATAGTCGATAAATCCGGTTATATTTTAACGAACGCGCACGTCGTCGAAGATTCTTCGCGCATCACGGTCAGGCTCGAATCAGGCGAAGAGTACATCGCCAAAGTTATAGGAAGCGACGAAGAAACCGACATCGCTGTTTTGAAAATCGAAGCCGGCAGGGAATTGCCGTTCGTTCGTCTCGGAAATTCGGAAAAAGCGCGCGTCGGCGATTGGGTTCTGGCAATCGGTTCGCCTTTCGGTCTGGCGCGGACGGTTACGGCGGGAATCATTTCACAAACCAAGCGCGAAACGCCGCAGGCTTCGGCTTTTCAGAAATTTATTCAGACCGACGCGGCGATTAACCGCGGAAATTCCGGCGGTCCGCTCGTTAATATGGACGGCGAAGTAATCGGCATCAATTCGCAGATCGCCACTTCGACCGGAGATTACAACGGTATCGGTTTTGCTTTGCCCGCCAATGAAGCGGCGTATGTTTACCGGCAGATACTGCAAAACGGTAAAGTTCGGCGCGGTTATCTCGGCGTTATTCTCGATTCGGTAAAAGCCGAATACGCAAAAGTTTACGGTCTGCCCGAACCGAACGGCGCAATTATCACGGATATGCGCGACCCTTTAAGCGCGGCGTCGAAAGCCGGTTTGAAGATCGGCGACGTCATTACGGAGTTTAACGGTCAGAAAGTTCAAAGCGCGCAGGATTTGATCTCAAAAGTCGCTTCGACAAAGCCGGACGAATCGGTAAATTTAGTTTATATGCGCGAAGCCGGAACGAATCTTGAGCGTAAAACGACGGTTATTAAACTCGCCGAGCGACCTTCGCTTAATCAAACGGCTAGTTTCGACGATTCGCGCCGCAAATTGCCGCTCGGAAACAAAGAAGAAGGAAAGCCTTTCGGCTTGACCTTGATCGAGCTGACGCCGACTCTCGCCGCAGCCGCGAAACTCGAAGGGCAAAAAGGTTTGGTCGTTAAAGATATAAATCCGGCAAGCTATATCGCTGATGTGAAAATGTCGAACGGCTCGGACGCGCTCGACGAAGGCGATGTCATTCAGCGCGTTAACCGCATTGCCGTTCCTGATTTGAAAACTTTTAACGAAGTAACAAAAAACTTAAAAACCGGCGACGCCGTCGTAATGCACGTTATGAGCAGCAATTCGCGCGGAAGAATTCCGCAGTTAAAAGTCGTACAGTTTACAGTTCAATAAAATCAAGTTGTTCTTGAGTCGTAAATCGTGAGTAGCGGTAATTTACTATTTGCGATTTACGATTTACTATTTCTATTTATGGCAAGAGCAGAAGCAAATACAAAAAAAGAAACCAAACCTGCAATTTACAAAAATTACATCGGCGGCGAATGGGTAAAACCGGCGTCGGGCGAGTTTTTCGACAACATAAACCCGGCGAACACGGACGATGTTATCGGTCGTTTTCCGGCTTCGAACGAAGAAGACGTAAACCGCGCCGTCGAAGCGGCGAAAACGGCGGCGACGCGCTGGCGGCGAACGCCGGCACCGAAACGAGCCGAAATCCTTTTCCGTCTTGCACAAATTCTCGAACGCAACAAGGACGCCTACACGCGCGATATGACGCGCGAAATGGGCAAAGTTACAAAAGAAGCGGGCGGCGACGTGCAGGAAGCGATCGACTGCACGTATTACACGGCGGGCGAAGGTCGTCGTCTTCACGGATTTACGACGCCGGCGGAAATGCCGAATAAATTCGCGATGTGCGTTCGCCAGCCGGTCGGAATCTGCGGCTTGATTACGCCGTTTAATTTTCCGATGGCGATTCCGAGCTGGAAATTGATTCCGGCGCTCGTTTGCGGCAACACGGTCGTTTTGAAGTCAGGCGAAGACGTGCCGCTTTCATCTTTAAATCTCGTCAAAGCCTGCGAAGAAGCGGGAATTCCGGCAGGCGTCGTCAATCTCGTCAACGGTCACGGAGCCGAAGTCGGTTCGCCGCTCGTCAATCACAGAGACGTTCGCTTGATTTCTTTCACGGGTTCGACCGATACCGGCAGAATCATCGCCGAGCAATGCGCGAGCCAGAATAAAATCGTCAGTTTGGAAATGGGCGGCAAAAACGCGATTATCGTGATGGACGACGCCGATCTGGACAACGCCGTCGAAGGCTCGCTCTGGGGAGCGTTCGGCACTTCCGGTCAACGCTGCACGGCTTCGTCGCGGCTCGTCGTGCACAAAAAAGTTTATAAAAAATTCGTTGAAAAGCTGGTCGAAAAAGTTAAGCAATTAAAAGTCGGAAACGGTTTGGACGCAAAAACCGAGGTCGGTCCCGTCATTAATCAAGCCGCGATGGAAAAAATATTAAGCTACATCGAAATCGGGCAGAAAGAAGATAAAGCGACGCTTGCCTGCGGCGGAAACCGCCTGACAAAGGGCGATTACGCGAAAGGCTATTTCATCGAACCGACCGTTTTCACCGACGTCGCGCCGAAAATGCGCGTCGGACAGGAAGAAATTTTCGGTCCCGTAACGAGCGTTATCCCTTTTTCGACGCTCGACGAAGCGATCGACATCGTTAACGACGTGAAATACGGCTTGTCTTCGGCGATTTACACACAGGACGTCAATCAATCTTTTTACGCGATGCAGGAACTTTACACCGGAATTTGCTACGTCAATTCGGCAACCATCGGCGCGGAAGTCCACCTCCCGTTCGGCGGCACAAAAGGCACGGGCAACGGTCACCGCGAAGCCGGAACGCAGGTTCTGGACATTTTCTCGGAATGGAAATCGCTCTACATCGACTATTCCGGCAAACTACAAAAAGCGCAGATTGATGCAGTCGAAATCTAATTTGAGCTAAATAAAAGCGGCAAGATATTTAGTTCGCCGCTTTTATTTTTCGTCAAACTACAAGAAATACTAATCGCATCGAACAGAAACAAAAACAGAGCTGATGGCTTTTTACAATTTGTGAAAAGAGCGTAAAATCAAAAATATTGTTTTTTATTATCGAAGTATAAATTTTGGAGAGTTTAAGAAAATAATGTAAGTAGGATTACCGAAGTAAATTAAAGATAATGAATACCGCGTCGGGTTAAAACCGGCGGGCGTCAATGCGTTGGTCAATGCCGGACACGAAGTTTTCG
>JAOAPX010000197.1 GCA_025463125.1 Acidobacteriota bacterium
CAAACCTCGATTCGGTCATCTCTTTTTATAGATTTTTGCAGTGCAAAAATTATTCGCGCTGGGAAACGATCAGGGAAACCGGCTGAGATAGTGAAAAGTGAATAACTAATAGTGAAAAGTTATAAGAAAGCAATCGAAAAAAATCAGTTGAAAAAATAATCGAAAAAACAATCGAAAAGAAAGCAGTTGAAAAAAATCAGTTGAAAAAGAAATCAATTGAAAAAAAACAGGCGATTGAGAGTTGGTAACAGTTATGGCGGAGATAAAGGAAAATAATATTTCAAAGCGAGTCGGGCGCGGCGTTATCGAAACAGCGCCGAAGGTGAGTATTATTACGCCCGCTTATAACATCGCTGAATACATCGCCGAAACTTTGGATTCGGTTTTCGCGCAGACGTTTCGCGATTACGAAATCATTGTAATTAATGACGGCTCGCCCGATACCGAAAAATTTGAAAAAGCTTTAGAGCCTTATTACGACAAAATCGTTTACCTCGCGCAGCGCAACAAAGGCGCGGGCGCGGCGCGAAATGTCGCGATAGAAAACGCGCGCGGAGAATTGATAGCGTTTCTCGACGGAGACGACGTTTGGCTGCCTGAATATCTCGAGTCGCAAATCAATTTTTTGGAAAACAATGATTACGATCTCGTTTACGCCGACGCTTTGCATTTCGGCGGTTCGGCTTACGACGGTACGACTTTTATGCAGACGGCTCCGTCCGAAGGCGTCGTCGATTTCGACAGTTTGCTGGATTTGCGCTGCAACGTTATTACTTCGGGAACGATTGCGCGAAAGCGTAACGTCATTGATGCCGGTATGTTTGAGCGTGAAAGCGTTCGCGCTCACGATTTTGTTTTATGGCTGAAAATGGCGCGCGGCGGAACGCGCATCGGTTACCAGAGAAAAGTACTGCTGAAATATCGCGTGCGAATCGAAAGTCTTTCGGGCAATTCGATCGACCGCGTAAAGCGCGAAATTGACGTTTATGAACGAGTGGGAAAATTGCTCGAGCTCGACCGCGGTCAGAAAGATATTGTCAAAAAGCATCTAAGCCGTCTCATTGCGGATCTGGAAGTCGAGCGCGGAAAATCTTTTTTGCTGCAGGAGAAATTCGATGCGGCGAAAAAATCATTTGCGAAAGCCAACGAGCACCGGCGCTCAAGCCGCCTGCGTTTAATCATCGGGCTTTTGCGCGTTGCGCCCGGCTTGATTTTAAGGTTTTATCGCTTGCGCCGAGCCGCTGAAATACCTTTTGTCCCGAATGATGAAAAATCGAATTGATTGCGACTTTTAGATATTTTATTTGCTAAAAGCTCATAAAGAAAAAGGGAAAACGAAAAACGGAAAAAGAAAGGAAAAAGAAAAAAGGAAACGACGGATTTGCTGAAAACAACGGAAAAAAATCCGAATCTGATTTACGATGTCGGGATGCACAAAGGTCAGGACACCGATTATTACCTGAAAAAAGGTTTTAAGGTGATCGGCTTTGAAGCTAATCCCGAAAACGCCGCGTTTTGCCGCGAAAGATTTGCCGGAGCGGTCGAAAAAGGCGATTTGATAATCGTTGAAGGCGCGATCACGGAGCTTTCTGCGCGGAACGCAAAAGCTAAAACGATAAAATTTTACCGCAACGAAAATCATTCGCTCTGGGGAAGCACCTGCGACGATTGGGCTTATCGGAACGAGGTGATGGGAACTTCAAATGAAATCATCGAAGTCGAAGCGATTGATTTTGCAAAATGCCTGGAACGATACGGAATCCCGTTTTATTTGAAAGCCGATATTGTCGGTTCGGAAATTGTTTGTTTAAAGGCTTTGCTGGAATTTGAAAATAAACCGGATTATCTTTCGATTCGTTCGGAAAAAGTGATTTTTCGCCGTCTTGAATATGAATTCGAGCTGCTCGAACAATTAGGTTACCGGTCATACAAAGCGATTCAGCAGGATTTTAAGCATCTAAAAGTTCCGATCGGCTCAAACGGGAAAACCGAGCTTTATTCGTTCGAAGAAGGCGGTTCCGGTCCGTTTGCCGAAGACAGCGAAGGCGCGTGGAAATCGAAAGATGAAGTTTTGACCGATTATAAAAAAATATTCGTTTACTACTGGCTGTTCGGCGATTATTCGTATCTGATTCAAACCGAGCGCGGCAGAAAAATTATCGCGCAGATGGAGAGAGTCGCCCGCAGACCGCTTCCGGGCTGGTTCGACACGCACGCGAGACACCAAACAATCGAAGATAAAACGAGAAACCTGAAAAACAAAAGCGCGGAAAAAACGGAAAAACAATCGCTGAAATCTCAGAGCGCGTGGCTTTTGTTCGCCAAAATCATCGGTTTCGGCTTTAGCTTTCTGCTGCCGCTCTTGATTGTTCGCTATTTGACGCAAAGAAACGTCGGGCTTTACCGCGAATCGTTTTTGGTGATCGTCAACGCCGTCGCGATTCTGCCGCTCGGATTTTCGATGAGCGCTTATTATTATCTTTCGCGCGAAACGGCGCGGCGCGGCGCGGCGATCTTTAATATTTTATTGTTTAATTTCGCGGTCGGCGGGCTGGCGTGCCTTTTGCTTTATTTCCAGCCGCAGATTATCGGCAATATCTTCAAAAGCGATGATTTAACTTTGCTTGCGCCGAAAATCGGATTGGTTATCTGGATTTGGATGTTTTCGACTTTTCTGGAAACGGTCGCCATCGCCAACAGGGAAGCGCGTCTGGCGTCGGCTTTTATCATTTTCGCGCAGTTCAGCAAAACGTTTCTGATGGTCGGCGCGCTTTTATTGTTCGCAAACGTCGAATCGTTTCTTTACGCCGCGATAATTCAGGGCGTGCTGCAAACCATTATCCTGCTCGTTTATATCAATTCGAGATTTCCCGGGTTATGGAAAAACTTTCAGCCGAAATTCTTTCTCGAACAGATGATTTACGCCGTGCCTTTCGGCTTGGCGGGAATTTTATGGATTCTGCAAACCGATATTCATAATTATTTTGTCGGTTATAAATTCTCATCGGCGGAATTTGCGATTTACGCATACGGCTGTTTCCAATTGCCTTTGATTTCGATGCTCGCCGAATCGGTTACTTCCGTGCTGATTCCGCGTATGAGCGAGCTGCAAACCGTCGGCAATAAAGCGGAAATGATTAGATTGACGGCGCGGGCGATGCAGAAACTGGCGTTTTTTTATTTTCCGATCTACGTCTTTATGGTCATTACGGCGCAGACTTTTATCATCACGCTTTTTACGACCGAATATTTGGCGAGCGTGCCGATTTTTATCATAAACCTGACGCTTCTGCCGTTCAGCATTTTGATTACCGACCCGATCGTTCGCGCTTACAAAGAGCTCGGACGTTTTCTGCTCGTTCTGCGCGGTTTCGTTCTCGCCGCGTTGATCTCGGTGCTTTATTTCGCGCTCGGAATTCTTGATATGCGCGGAATGATTACGATCGCCGTCGTCGCGATTTTACTGGAAAAAGCGATTGCCGAAACCGTAATCGTCCGGAAGCTCGGCTTCGGCGTGAAAGATTTTCATCTGCTGAAAAACGTCGGAAAAACCGCTGTCATCAGTCTTGTCGCGGGCGTCGTTACGTATCTTGTTTATACGAATACGAAAGTTTATCTGCTCGGCGTCGGCGAGCATTTCGCCGAAGAAGCGTTTCACACGACGAAATTAAGCGTTTTAAATTTTATCGGCGGAAGCCTCACGCTTTTGATTTCCGCGCTCGTTTACGCGCCGATTTATCTGCTCGGCGCGTATTTCTGGGGCGTGATCGAAGAAGACGAAAAACTTCATTTGAAGAAAATTATAAATAAACTGCGGTCGGTATTCAGGAAAAAGCCGATTCCCGCGCCGCAGCCGTAAACGCTGATTAAAGAATGAATTAAAAGAAACAGAAGAAAAAGCGGAAGAAAAAAACAGAAGAAAAAAGCGGAAGAAAAAAAATAAAATGTGCGGAATTGCCGGTTTCATTTCTAAAAATGCGGAAACGCCAGTCGCCGAGCGAGAATTTAAGCTCGGCAAAATGTGCGGCGTTATTACGCATCGCGGACCGGACGAGCAGGGAACGGCGGTCGAAGGTCGCGCCGCGCTCGGAATGCGTCGGCTTTCCATCATCGACATAAAAAGCGGTCAGCAGCCGATTTATAACGAAACGGGCACGAAATTGATCGTTTTCAACGGCGAAATCTACAATTTTCGCGAGCTCAAAAAAACGCTCGAACAACGCGGGCATCGCTTTAAGACGAATTCCGATACGGAAACGATTCTTCACGCCTACGAAGAATACGGCGCCGATTGTCTCAAGCATCTGCGCGGAATGTTCGCCTTCGCGATCTGGGACAAATCGGACGAAAGTCTTTTTATCGCGCGCGATCGCGTCGGCAAAAAGCCGCTTTTTTACGCTTTAACGCAAAAGGGAAATTTCGTTTTCGGCTCGGAATTAAAGGTTTTGCTGGAACACGGCGAGATTTCCAGAGAGATTGATTATTCGGCGCTCGACGCTTACTTGTCGTTCGGCTACGTGCCCGAAGAATTCTGCATTTTCAAAGACGTCAAAAAACTCGAACCCGGCTCGTTTTTGATCTTTGCAAACGGCGCGGTAAAAACGGAAAAATACTGGAATTTCGATTATTCAACGGTTACCGAAACGAAAACCGAAGCCGAATACATCGAGGGTTTGCGCGGTAAAATAAAAGAAGCGGTTCGCGTTCGATTGATTTCCGAAGTTCCTTTGGGCGCGTTTCTTTCCGGCGGCGTCGATTCGTCGGCGATTGTCGCGATGATGTCGCAACTGCTCGAAACTCCCGTTAAAACCTTTTCCATAGGCTTTAACGAAGACAGCTTTAACGAGCTGAAATACGCGCGCATCGCCGCGAAACATTTTGGCACCGAGCATCACGAATTTATCGTCACGCCTGATCTTGTAAATTCAATCGACGAGCTCGTCTGGCATTTCGACGAGCCTTTCGCCGACCCGTCTTCTTTGCCGACGTTTATGGTTTCGAAAATGGCGCGGGATTTCGTCACGGTCGTGCTTTCGGGCGACGGCGGCGACGAGCTTTTCGCCGGTTATACGCGCTACGTCGTTGACGGCAAAAGAAAAGGCTTGGGCGCTTTGCCCGGCTCGGTTCGGCGAAATCTTTTGCGACCGATGATCGAAGCTTTGCCGCACGGCACGCGCGGAAAAAACTATCTTTACAACGCGAGCCTCGACCCGGTAGACCGCTACATCGACAGTATTTCTCATTTCGGCGGTTTGAAAAAGAAATCTTTGTACGCGGCGGGATTCAAAGGCAAATTAAATGGAAGCTTTGGAGCGGGCGCGGGCGTTTTCAGGCGAATTGCGGGCGAGGTTTCATCGAAAGAGCAGCTCGATAGATTGCTTTATCTCGACAGCAAAACTTATCTGCCGTCGGATATCTTAACGAAAGTCGACCGGATGACGATGGCGGCTTCGCTCGAAGCGCGCGTTCCTCTGCTCGATCACGAACTGATTGAATACGTGCAAAAAATTCCGGCGCACCTTAAATTAAAAGGCGCTGAAACGAAATATATTTTCAAAAAAGCGCTCGAAGGCATCGTGCCGAACGAAATACTGTATCGCGAAAAACAAGGTTTCGGCGTGCCGATCAACGAATGGATAAACGCACAGCTGAAAGACCGCATCCGCGAAACTCTGACGGAAAAAAGAACAATGGAGCGCGGATTTTTTGAAGCGAAATATATTAAAACGCTGCTCGAAGAACACCGCGTAAACCGGCGCGATCATTCGTATTCGCTCTGGATTTTATGGATGCTCGAGCTCTGGCACCGGCGTTTTGCGGACGGTTAAACGTATAAACGCTTTCTTCTCAAACGAACATTTCTCAAAACGATGGAAACGCTCGATACTTATCAGGAATACGCGCAAAAGACGCTCGAAAATCTAAACAAAAAAGACGCGGCGAGCCGCAATCTTTTGATTGACGCGGTCAAAGATCGCACGATCGAGCGCGTATTGGACGCGGGCTGCGGCTTGGGTCAGGACCTTTTGCCGTTCGCCGAAAAGACCGACGCGCTTTGTTTCGGCGTTGACAGGGCTGCGGAAATCGGCGATTTCGGAAAAAAGTTTTTCGTCGAAAAAGGTTTCGGCGACCGGGTCGCGTTTACGCGCGCAACCGGCGAGAATCTGCCGTTCGCCGATGGCAGTTTTGATATAGTGATATGCCGCCTGGCTTTGCCGTATATGAATAACGACGCGGCTTTGAAGGAGTTTGCCAGGGTTTTGCAGCCGAACGGCGCTATTTTGCTGAAAATCCACGCGCCGCCGTTTTATTTCGGAATGATTCGCGAGCGAGCGAAAACTTTTCGCCCGAAACTTCTGGCTTATCCTTTGATTTGCCTCGTTAACGGGTTTTTGTACCAGGTGACCGAACGCCAGCCGACGGGCTCATTCTGGCTGGGCAAAGAAGTTTATCAAACCCGCAAACTTTTAGAGCGACGCTTAAATAAAATCGGGATGCGCATCGAAAAAGAACTGGCGGACACAAATCGCGAAGCGCCTTCGTTTATGATCGTCAAAAATTAAACGCTTAATAAAATGTCAAAAGAGCATTCAATATTAACAAAATTAAAATGGAATCTGCCGTGGCTGGTTCGCTATCCTTTTGTGCGGGCGAGCAGTTTTTTCGAACAAACCGCGTTTGAGAAAAAACACGTTGTCATCACGATTGCAGATCATTTCGAGCCGGGCTGGAAAGAAAAAGGTTTGCATAAGCCGGACGATCAGTACAAGCGTCTCGACGAATATCACAGAATAGCCCGAAAAACCGGCGAAGCCGTGCTTGATTCGGACGGAACGAAGTTTCGTCACACGAATTTTTACCCGGCTGAACAATACGATCGCCGGATACTGGAACAGATGGCGGCGATGCAGGCGGAAGGCTTGGGCGAAGTCGAGATTCACCTGCATCACGGCATCGAAAAACCGGATACGGCGGAAAATCTGCGAAAAAGCCTGATCGAATTTCGCGATCGTCTCGCCCGGGAACACGCCTGTTTATCGCGAATGGACGGGAAAGGCGAGCCGAAATACGCGTTTGTCCACGGCAATCTGGCGCTTGCCAATTCAGCGGGCGGAAAATATTGCGGCGTCGATGAAGAGATGCAGATTTTAGCTGAAACCGGCTGTTACGCGGATTACACTTTGCCGTCCGCGCCGGACGAAACGCAAATTCCGGTTATTAATAAAATCTACGAATGCGGTTTGCCGCTGACGGAAAAAATGCCGCACCGCAAAGGCAAAGCGGTCGAATCGTTTGCGAAAAATGGAAATGAGCCGCAATTGCCACTAATATTTACCGGACCATTAATTTTTAATTGGACGCGCCGAGTTAAAGGCATTCCGTTTCCGCGTCTCGACGACGGAGCGCTCGCGGCAAATCAGGCGCTGGATATGCAGCGCTTTCGCCGCTGGACAAGCGCGAACGTGACTGTAAAAGGGCGAACGGATTGGATTTTCGTCAAGCTTTACTGCCACGGGTTTTTCGACCGCGACCAATCGGCTTGCATCGGCGAAGACGCGCGCAGGTTTTTCGGTGAAGTTGTCGAAACGGGCGAAAAAACCGGCGATTATAAAATTCATTTCGCATCGGCTCGCGAAATGTTCAATATCGCTTTGGCGGCGATCGATGGAAAAAACGGCAATCCCGACGATTACAGAAATTATCGTCTGCAAACGATTATGCGGGAAAATTCGCGAACGAAAGAATCACGCGCCGTCGATAAATTAATTGTCAACTCGTAGAAACGATGGCAAATCCGCTTGAAACAATCAGGAAATTCAAAAATCGCAGCTGGCGCGAAATACGTACGCGCGGCAGCCAGGCGATTTCCGCCCGCAGCGAACAGGCGGGCTTGAGCGGAAAACTGCCTTCGGACGAAGAATTTCAAAAACTGCTCGACAAATCTCAATTCGATAAACCGGAAACTTCAATTTCGGCGCAGGCGATCTGCGATAAATTTTACGAAAATTCGGAGTTTAGCTTTTTTCCGGCGTTTCGCCGAAAGACTGAGACGATTGAAGCTTTCCGGCGTTTTTTCGGCGAAAAAAGCGCCGCCGTCACGATCGATAAAGCCGAAAGAATCATCGAAGGACGCTTTGATTTGCTCGGGTTTTCCAACTTGAATTTCGGCGCGGAGGTCGATTGGCATCTCGAACCGGTTTCGGGAAAGCGCTCGCCGCTCAGGCATTGGAAGCAGTTTAAAGAGCTCGACGCGAGCGAAACGGGCGATAAAAAAATCGTCTGGGAGCTTAACCGTCACCAGCATTTTTTCACGCTCGGCGCGGCTTTCCATCTGACGAAAGACGAGCGTTTCGCCGCCGCTTTCGCCCGTCATCTCGAAAGCTGGATAAAGCAGAATCCGCCGGGAACGGGCGTTAACTGGATCAGCAGCCTGGAAATCGCGTTTCGAGCGATGAGCTGGATTTGGGCGTTTAATTTTTTTGCCGGGTCGCCGAGCCTAACGCCAGAGCTTACGCATAAAGCTTTCAAATATCTTTATTTACACGGTCGCCGCATCGAAAAATATCTTTCGACTTATTACAGCCCGAACACGCATCTGACCGGCGAAGCGCTCGGTCTTTATTACCTCGGAACGCAATTGCCGTTTTTCAAACGGGCAAGCCATTGGCGCGCGATCGGCGAAAATATCCTGACCGGCGAGATCGAAAAGCAAATCGGAAAAGACGGCGTTTATTTTGAACAATCAACGTGGTACCAGCGCTACACGGCGGATTTTTACATTCATTTTTTGATTTTGAAAACGCTTTCAGGCGAAGAATCAAATGCCGAGCCACCGGGAACATTGGAAATTCGTTTGCAGTCGGCGCTCGATTTTTTAATGCGCGTAACGCGCCCGGACGGCACGACGCCTTTGATCGGCGACGATGACGGCGGGCGAATGCTGCCGCTTACCGCCGCCGAACCGGGCGATTTTCGCGGCACGCTCGCTGTCGGAGCGGTTTTGTTCGAGCGCGGTGATTACAAGCGCGTCGCCGGCGAGGTCAGCGAAGAAATTCTCTGGCTGCTCGGCTGCAAAGGCTTGGAAGCTTTTCAAAATCTAACCGCCCGGATGCCTTCCGGAAGTTCAGCCGGATTTGAAAACGGCGGTTATTTCGTTATGCGCGACGGCTGGGCTGATACGGACAATTATTTGCTGATCGATTGCGGCGAAGTCGGAGCGCTTTCCGGCGGACACGGGCACGCAGACACGCTCGCCGTAAACTTGGCGATGCAGGGAAAAACGCTTTTAATTGATTCGGGAACATACACTTATCACGAATCGAGCGAGCGGCGCGATTATTTTCGCTCGACCGCCGCGCACAACGCTTTGACGATCGATGACGCGTCTTCTTCGGAGGCGGCGGGGAAGTTTTCCTGGAAAACAAAAGCCGCGCCTAATGTTTCCGAGTGGATCGCCGACGAAAGATTCGACTTTTTTCGAGGCTCGCACAAAGGCTACGAGCGAAACAAAAACGCGCCCGCCGTTCACGAGCGAAGCGTTTTGTTTATCAAAAACGATTACTGGATCATTCGCGATTACGTCGAAACCGCCGCGAAACACAACTACGCGCTTAATTTTCATTTCAGCCCCGAAACAAATCCTTTGCTTGAAAAGGCGGCTGGCGGCAATACGTGCGTCGGCGAAAATCCGTCGGGCGGGCAGCCGGGCTGGCGGCTTTTCACGTTCGGAGATAACGGCGGCTGGCAAAAAAAGGAAAGCCCGGTTTCGCCGGTTTACGGCGCGAAACAAAGCGCGCCGTTTTTGCGTTTCGCTTCGAGCGGCACGGGCGCGCAGGAGTTTTACACGTTTCTTTTGCCGTCGGAAAAAGGCTTTGCAAAACCCGAGGTTTACGAAACAATCATTACCGGCGGGCGCGCTTTTGTTATCGTTTATCGCGATTACACGGATTTTTTGGTTTACGCCGATTCAAACGAAAATATTATTCGCACTGAATTTTTCAACACGAATTTTCGTTTTTTGTGGGCGCGTATGAGCGCGGGCGAAAAGCTGCCCGAAGAATTCGTCTTAATCGGCGGAACGCATTTTACGCTCGACGGGCGCGAGGTTATCAATTATTCGAAAGAATTGCGGTTTGCCGTCGCGCGGCGTTTCGGCAATAAATTAAACGTGCGCACAAACGAAAGCCTTTTCAGCGTCTCGATTCCGCGTAAAGCGCCTTCGACTTTTATTTTGAAAAGCTCCGGGCAATCCTAAGATATCTTTAATTAAACTGCGTCAATGAAAAATGTTCTTCAATTTATCGGCAGTTTCCACCAGGGCGGGTCGGAGCAACAGGCGGTTCAGCTCACGCGGCTTTTGCGCGAAGACGGAACCTGCAATGTGCGCGCCGCGACATTGAACAAAGAAGGCGTTTTGCTCGGCGAGATTGAAAAACTCGGTTTAGAGGAAATTCCGGAATTTAAATTAAAATCATTTTACGACGCGAATTTTCTTGTTCAACTGAAAAAATGCGTGCGGTTTCTGCGCGAAAACGAAATCGATATCGTGCAAACTCACGATTTTTACACGAACGTTTTCGGCATCACGGCGGCGCGGCTCGCCGGCGTAAAGTGCAAGATCGCGGCAAAGCGCGAAACCTCGCAAATGCGCTCGAAGGCGCAGAAAATTATCGAAAAGCGCGTGTTTGCGATAGCCGATCGAATTGTCGCCAATTCCAAAGCCGTCGAAAAATACTTGATAAACGAAGGCGTTTCCGGCGCGAAAATAAATGTGATTTATAACGGGATCGATGCTTTAAGTCTGATTCCTGCGGAAAAGAATCGTAAAAAAATACTCGAAAGCTTCAATTTGCCCGCGGGCGAAAACGTGAAAATAATCACGCTTGTCGCCAATTTAAGACACGCCGTTAAAAATCAATCGATGTTTCTGCGCGCGGCGAAAAGAGTCATACAAAAATATCCCGAAGCTCATTTCGTGCTCGCCGGCGAAGGCGAATTGCAGGCGAGCCTCGAAGCGGCGGCGACGGAAATGGCAATCGAGCGCAACACGCATTTTCCGGGTCGCTGCACGCGCGTGCCCGAATTGCTTTCGATTAGCTGCGCGTGCGTTTTGACGAGCTGCGCCGAAGGATTTTCCAATTCGATTCTCGAATATATGGCGGCTGAAAAGCCCGTCGTCGCAACGCGCGTCGGCGGCGCTTCGGAAGCGATCGTTGAAAATGAAACCGGTTTTTTAGTCGAATCCGACGATGACGAAGCGATGGCGAACCGTCTCTTAGAACTGCTCGCAGACGCAGAAAAAGCGGCGCGTTTCGGGCGCACAGCGAAAGGAATTGTCGAAGAAAAGTTTTCGCTTCGCAGCCGGCTCGATAAAACTTTGGAACTATACGGTTTTTGCGCGTATGATATGTAGGGTTCGCCTTAAACCGGGCAAACAATTTACATTGAAATAAACACATTAAATAAGTTATAAAAATAAGTTATAAAAGATTGGCGCGGCAAAAAAGCGCTCCTGCCTGTAACCTTCCGATATTCATTCGAAATTATTATGAAACAAGTTATACGTCGCGGTTTGAAGGAAATTATCGTTGACGAAGTCGCCGACCCGCAGGTCACTTCGAATCACGTCCTCGTCAGACCTTTTTATTCGCTCATCAGCCCGGGAACGGAAACCGCGGATATCCACACCGACAGCATTGTCAAAGAAGTCGCCGATAATCCCTCGCATTTGCAGACGGTCTGGAATGTGATGATGAAAACCGATCCGGTCAGCACGTTTAACGAGATTCGCGCGAAATTTAAGGATTACGCGGTTTTAGGTTATTCGGGTGCCGGCATAATCGTCGAGCGCGACGAAAAAGTTAAGGATTTGAACGTCGGGCAGCGCGTCGCATACGGCGGCGAAGGCACAGGACACGGCGAAACGATCAACGTCGGGCGCAATTTGATCGCGCGCGTTCCCGACAACGTTTCGTTTCAGGAAGCGTGTTTTACGACGCTCGGCGCGATCGCGATGAATTCGGTACGGCTTTCGGAAATTAATATCGGCGACACGGTTGCAATCGTCGGGCTCGGTTTGATCGGGCAACTGGTCGCTCAGCTTGTTCGCTGTCAGGGCGGCGTCGTCATCGCGATTGATCTCGACGGCAAGCGCGTCGAGATGGCGCGGGAAACCGGCGCAGATTACGCTTTGACGGCGAGCGACAAGATCGTCGAAGAAGTGAAAGCTTTAACAAACGGGCGCGGCGCCGATTGCGTGATTGTCGCCGCCGCTTCCGTTTCGCCGAAACCTTTGCAGCAGGGCGTTTCGATGGCGCGTGACCGCGGGCGCGTGATTATGGTCGGCGCTTGCCCGATCGAAATTCCGCGAGCGGAAATGTACGTCAAAGAATTGAGTTTTATGGTTTCGCGCGCGTACGGTCCGGGCAGTTATGACCCGACTTACGAAAAACAGGGAATTGATTACCCGATTTCTTACGTTCGCTGGACGGAAAACCGCAATATGGAAGAATTTCTGCGGCTCGTCTCGGTCGGAAAGATCAATTTGAAACCTCTGATTTCGCACGAATTTAATTTAGAAGACGCGCCGAAAGCTTACGAAACGATTATGAACGGCAACGGCGTCGGAAGCCTCGCCGTAGTTTTAAAGTATCCGGTTAATGAAGCGGAAAACGCGCTCGAATCTTACGCGCCGACCCGCAAAATCGTTTTAAATTCAGCGCCTGTAAATAAAGACGAAATAAAATTCGCGCTCGTCGGCGCGGGAAACCTGGCGAAATGGGCGCATCTTCCGGCGATTCAGAAAATGGGCGGCGCAAGCCTTCACGCCGTTCACTCAAACAGCGGCGCGCGCGGAAAATCTTACGCGATGCGTTTCGGCGCAAATTACGCGAGCTCGGATTACGCCGAAATTCTTAATGATAAAGACGTTGACGCGGTGATTATCGCGACGCGCCACAAAGAACACGCGCGGCAGGCGATTGACGCGCTCGAAGCCGGTAAACACGTTTTTATCGAAAAGCCGATGGCGATTACCGTCGAAGAATGCCGGGCGATTTACAAAGCCGTGCGGGCGAGCGGCAAACAGTTAATGGTCGGATTCAATCGCCGATTCGCTCCTTATTACGTCGAGATGAAAAAACAGCTCGCCGGCAGAACGAGCCCGGTCGTGATTTCAACGAGAATGAATTCGCCGGGCATCGAAAACGGCTGGGCGGCGGAAGAATCTCAGGGCGGCGTGGTCGTCGGCGAAGGCTGTCATTTCGTCGATTTGATGTACTGGCTGCTCGATTCCGAGCCGGTTTCGGTTTCGGCTTACAATTTCGGCGAACACAACGTCGCGGCGAGCTTGAAATTTGCCGACGGCTCGATCGGAAATTTTATTTACACGGTCGTCGGCAGCGAAGCTTCGGGCGGCGAAATGACGGAAGTTTTCGCGCCGGGCGTCAGCGTTTTTAGCGAAGATTTCAAACGCCTTGTGATAAAGAAAAAGAAACGCGACGGGCGCTCGAAAATCTTCGCCGCGAAAGGTTACCGCGAGCAGCTCGAATCATTCGTTCGCAGTTTGAAACAGGGAACCGAAACGGAAGTAACGGCGATTGACGGAACGCGCGCGACTTTGGGCTGCCTGCTGATGCTCGACTCGGCGCGAACGGGCGAAGCGCGCGAGTTTAACTTGAATGAAATTTTAGGTTGATTTAAGACTGGGTAACCGCAGATGCACACAGATGAACATAGATTGGAACGGATAAAAAGAAGAAATCAAAAGGGGTAAAGAAGACGGAAAAGAAGTAAAAAACAAAATATCAAGGTTTTCGCCTTTTTACCTTTTTCTTAAATTCCTGTTTATCTGCTTCGTTCCTGTTAATCTTCTCTCAAAATCCTTGTTTATCTGTGTGCCTCTGCGGTTACTTCATCTTTCCGAAACGAAATGCACGTTTTACAACTCGGACCATATCCGCCGCCCGAAGGCGGAATCAGCCGGAATTACCTGGCGATTCGCGAGGAACTGCGAAAAAAGGGGCATAAATGTTCGGTCATCGCCATCGCCAAAAGCAGCGCGATCGTGCCGGAACCGGACGTTTATCACCCGCGAAATCCGCTCGAACTTGTAAAACTGCTGCTCAAACTCAAATACGATGTTCTGCATCTGCACATCGGCGGCGAAATTCCTTTGCGCGTTCTCGCATTGATGGCGGTTTGCGGAATCGTCGCCAAAGGCAGAAATGTTTTAACGCTTCATTCGGGCGGTTACGCGGTCGAACACGCGCAAACGGCAAAGTTTTTTTCGCGTGCCGGACTGGTTTTTCGGCTTTACCGGAAAATCATCGGCGTTAACCCGTTAATGCGAGAACTTTTTGATAAATACGGCGTAGCAAAAGACAGATTTCATTTGATTTACCCGTTTTATCAGCAAAAGCCGGACGCGGCTGTGAAAATCCCCGCCGGGTTGGAAGAATTTGCCGAAAAGCACAAACCGTTTTTGCTGACGGTTTGCCTTTTGGAAGACACGTACGATTTGTTTATGCAGATCGACGCGATGGAGAAGATTTTGGAAAAAACGCCGGGCGCGGGCTTGATGATCGTCGGTTCGGGAAGTCTTGAAGGTAAATTAAAAGCCGCGATTGCCGCAAAACCTTACGCGAATCGCATCTTTTTAACCGGCGACGTGCCGCACCCGGTGACGCTTCATTTAATCGATAAAGCCGACGTTTTGCTGCGAACGACGCTTTACGACGGCGACGCGATTGCCGTCCGCGAAGCGTTGTTTCTGGAAACGCCCGTTATTGCGACGGATAATAAAATGCGTCCCGAAGGCGTTCATTTGATCCCGATTCACGATGCGGACGCTTTAGTTAAAAAAATCGAAAAATTAACAAACGGCGAAAAGCCTTTGAAAACCGACAAACACGATGACCGGAGCAATATTCTCGAAGTCTTGAATGTTTACGATGAAATACGCAGCGAAAATCAGCGGTAAAAACTTTATTTGCATATAAAAAGAACGGCTTTTTACGCATCGAAAACGGCGAATGAACGAGCGAAAATTAAAAATAGCAATACTCACGCACGGCGGCGCGAATCGCTTGATCGAGCTTCTTTCCGCCGCGGAAAACGTCGAGATCGCCGGAGTTTTCGTCGAAACCGTCACCGAGCCGCAAAGAAGTTTTAAGCAAAAACTCCGGCGTTCGATTCGCTACGACGGTTACCTGGAAACGCTGAAAAAATTTACGGCGGTAATTACGCGAAAAAAAACTGCCGGCGCTGAAGAATTAAAAACGGTTCTCGAAAAGCGGGATGAAACGGAAAAATGCGCCGCCGCGCATAATATACCGCTTTACAAAGTCGAAAATTATCACAGCGAAGACGCGATAAAAAAGTTAAAAGAGACAAACGCGGATTTGGGAATTCTGTTCGGCACGAATATTATCAGGGAAACGGTTTTCAGCGTTCCGCGCCTCGGCTCAATCAATCTTCATCAAGGCTTAGCGCCTTTGTATCGCGGCGGTCCGACGGTTTTCTGGGAGCTTTTTAACGATGAAAAAGAAATCGGCATAACCGTTCATTTCGTCGCCGCAAAAGTTGACACCGGTGATATTATCTTGCAGAAAACGCTGCCGCTCGAATACGATTTTGAGCGTTACCACCTTGATTATGAAAGTTTTCTGCGCGATTTTCGCGCTTCGCTCGTCGAGCCTTCGATGCGGCTTATCACGGAAGCTGTAAAACTGATCGCAAGCGGCGAGGAGCGGCGAACAAAGCAGGATACAAGCCTCGGGAAACGTTATCGCCTGCCGACGAAAACTGAAAAAGACCGGCTTTTACGCGTTTTAAAGAAACGGAAAAAAGCGTTTGAAGCCGCAGATGAACGCAGGTAAAAGATTTTAACAGGATAGACAGGATAAACACGGCGATTTTGCTTTTTCAATCGGTTTCTTTTCTCATTAATAGTTTATTAATCAAAGGTTTGCGATCATATTTAAATTCGGAATTATAATTTCGTGAAAAAGACTTTACTCAAAACAATATATAATCTCGGCGGCTTCGCCCCGTTCCGGTGGGCGACGCGCGGTAAGGTTTTGATTTTGATGTATCACAGGTTTTCGCGCGGCAGCGATCCGTATAAAATTTCGGGCGACGCATTTGCCGCGCATCTCGAATATTTGGCAAAGCGCAACACAATTTTACCTTTACCGGAAGCGGTCGAATGTTTGAAAAACGGAAAACCCGCGCCGCCGAACGCCGCGGTGATTACGATCGACGACGGTTACGCGGACGCTTACGAAACGGCTTTTCCGATTCTGAAAAAATACGGAATGCCCGCGACCGTCTACGCCGTGACGGATTTTATCGACGGTAAATGCTGGCTCTGGACGGATTTAATGCGCTTCGTTTTGCTCGAAACGAAAACGGAAAATCTTTGTATTGAGTTTGCGGACGGCGAAAAAATAGAAGCGAAATTAAACGGTAAAACCGACAGGCTAAAACTTGCCGCGCGTATTAATTCAAAATTAAAAACCTTGCCGGACGCGCTTGTAAACGAAAAAATCGAGGAAATCAGCCGCAGCTTAAAGGTGAAAATTCCCGAATCGCCCGCGCCGGAATACGCGCCGATCACGCACGAACAGGCGCGGGAAATGGACGCGAGCAATGTCAGAATCGAATCCCACACGGTTTCGCATCCGATCTTAACGAATATCGATCAAACGCGGCTCGACGATGAATTACGCGTTTCAAAAATTCGCCTTGAAACTATTTTAGACAGAAAAGTCGAGCATTTTTGTTACCCGAACGGAAATTTAACTGTAAACGTGCGGAATTCAGTTGAAAAAGCAGGTTACGCGTCGGCTGTCACGACCGATTACGGGTTTAATGACCGTCAAATAAATCATTTTTCATTAAATCGAATCGATGCCGCTTCATCGATTGAAAAATTCGCTCAAAGCGCGAGCGGTTTTGAAAACTTTACTCGTGCGATCAGGAATTAAAAAAGTAAAAAATAAAAATGTGCGGAATAAACGGAATGGCTTTTTCGAGCCGTTCGAAAAAACAAATCAACCGGGAAACGATCATCCGCATGCGCGATTGCGTGACGCATCGCGGACCGGACGACGGCGGTTTATACGTTGATGAAAACGTCGGGCTCGGGCACCGTCGGCTTTCGATCGTTGACGTTTCGCACGGCGCTCAGCCGATGTTCAATGAAGACGGTCGTTTCGTCATCGTTTACAACGGGGAAGTTTACAATCACGCCGATTTCCGCGCCGAACTCGAAGCCAAAGGTCACGTTTATAAAACGCACTGCGACACGGAAACGATTCTGCATCTTTACGAAGAATACGGCGCGAAATGCGTCGAGAAACTGCGCGGAATGTTCGCTTTTGCGATCTGGGATCGCCGGGAGAAAACGCTTTTCGTCGCTCGCGATCGTCTGGGCGTAAAACCGCTTTATTACGCGACGGACGAACAGGGAAATTTGTTTTTCGGCTCGGAAATCAAAACGCTGATCGAAGCGGGCGCGGTAAAACCTGAGATAAATTACAACGCTCTGCCCGACCAGTTAGCCAATCACGGAACTTCCCGCGACGAAACGCTTTTCCGAAACGTCAAAAGACTTCTTCCCGGACATTTTCTGATCTGGAAAGACGGCGCCGCGAAAATCGAAAAGTATTGGGACGTTTCTTTCGAGCCGAAACACGCGGAAAAAAGCGACGCCGAATTCGTCGAAGAATGGAGCGAATTATTCGAAAAATCGGTCGAGCTGCGCCTTATGGCAGACGTTCCGCTCGGAATGTTTCTGTCGGGCGGCATAGATTCGTCGGCGATTTGCGCGGTGATGTCAAAAATGGTCGATGCTCCGGTCAAGACGTTTTCCGTCGGTTTCAAAGAACGCGAAGCCAACGAATTCGAATACGCGCGAATCGTTGCGAAAGCTTTTAAAACCGAGCATCACGAAATCACGATTACGCCCGAACAGTTTTTTGCGGAATTGCCGAATCTCGTCCGGCACGAAGACGAACCGATCGGATTTATCGCTTCGGTTCCGCTTTATTTCGTGTCTCGTCTTGCGCAAAAACACGTTAAAGTCGTTTTGACGGGCGAGGGAAGCGACGAAATTCTCGCCGGTTACGGGCGTTACGAAAAGACTCTGCGGTTGTTGAATTACGGCGGTAAATACGAATCGCTCGCGCCCGCGTTTCTGCGCTCGGCGGTCAAAGCAGGAGTTTCGAGCTTGCCGAATTCGCTGAACAGAAAGCTCAATCGCACATTTTTGGCGCGCGAAGCCGACATTGAAAATTTGTTTTTCGATAATTTCGCCGTTTTTCCGGCAGCGATGCAAACGAAACTTTTTTCAGCCGAAACAAAAGCGAAAATAGCCGATGCGAATCCGTATTTTCTGCAAAATCAATGGATTGCCGAATCGGACGCGGATAATCTTCTCGATAAATTGCTTTACGCCGACACGAAAACTTATCTGCACGAGCTTTTGATGAAGCAGGATCAAATGTCTATGGCGGCTTCGATCGAATCGCGCGTCCCGTTTCTCGATCACAAGCTCGTCGAATACACGGCGAAATTGCCCGAACGAATGAAACTGCGCGGTCGCGAGACGAAATGGATTTTGCGCGAAGCGATGAAGGGAATACTGCCGCCGGAAATTTTAACCAGGTCGAAAATGGGCTTCCCGGTTCCGATCGGAAACTGGTTTCGCGGCGAATTCCGGCACGTTGTCGAAGAATACGTGACCGGAGAAAGGAGTTTGCAAAGGGGAATTTTCAACGCCGATTACGTGCGCGAAATCGCCGCGAAACACAACGCCGGAGAAAATCACGATGAAAGATTGTGGTTTCTGGTGAATTTTGAAATCTGGCAAAGGCGTTATATTGACGGCGAAATGCCTGTAAATAAAGAAGTTGAATATGAAAGCATATCAATTTAAAAATCATTATGTTAATTGCAGAAATCGAAACGGAAAAGGTTGATATAATTTCCGATAAACTCAAAGGGCGCGACATCGTTTGTTTCAGCCACGACTGGACGGGCGATCCGCTTTCGAAAACTCACTTGATGCGCGTTTTGTCGCGCGACAACCGCATTCTCTGGATCAACGCGATCGCTAACCGGATGCCGACGGCTTCTTCAAAAGACGTTTCGCGGATTTTCAAAAAATTAAAAAGCTTCACCGAACCGGTTCGTGAAGTCGAGCCGAATATTTTTGTGTTGAATCCGCTCGCAATCCCGGCATACGGCAATGAAACGGTCAGAAATTTCAATCAAAACTTTCTTCTGCGGCAGGTGAAAAAAGCGATGCGGAAGCTAAACTTTAAAAAACCGCTGAATATGGTTTTTAACCCGGCAGCCGGGCTTCTGGCTGGAAAACTGGGCGAAACCGATTTGATTTATTACTGCGTCGATGAATACACGGCGTTTACGGGCGCGGCGAAAGGCTTGCGCGAAATCGAAGAAGCGCTGTTTAAGAAAGCGGATTTGGTCATCGTTTCGGCGGAAAAACTGCTCGAAAATAAAAAGCGTTTCAACAAAAACACGTTTATTATTCGTCACGGAACCGACTGGAAACATTTTCGCACGGCGATTGACGATGAAACCGAAATTCCCGCGGAAATCGCCGGTTTGCCGAAGCCGATTATCGGGTTTCACGGTTTGCTTGCCGATTGGGTCGATTTCGAATTGATAAAAAAAACGGCGGAACACTTTAAAAACGGCTCGGTTGTTTTGATCGGAAAAATCACGGTTGACGCCGAGCGGAAAATAAAAGTTTTAGACAACGTAAAGAACGTGCATTTTACGGGTCGCAAACCTTACAGCGATCTTCCGGCTTATTGCAAAGGCTTCAATGTCGCGCTTAATCCTTTTGCGATCAATGAATTAACGCTCGCGGCGAACCCTCTGAAAGTTCGCGAATATCTCGCCGCCGGTTTGCCCGTTGTCTCGACCGATATTCCCGAAGTCAGAGTTCTGGAAGATTGTCTCGTCGGCGAAAGCCACGAGCATTTTATCGAACAAATCGAAGCGGCGCTCGCGAATCCGAAACCGCGCCGGGAGATTTCCGACAATATAAAACACGAAAGCTGGGACGCCAAAATCGATGAATTAAAAAGTATACTGGGGAATCTCAGAAACAATTTGAAAAGTCGGGAGTAATACGCGGACGAACCGGAATCAGACGGATTTAACGCTGATGTGATTTATTGAAAATCTGCCGAAATCCGGCGGATTTGTGATATCGTTTGGCAATAATTACGCGATCTCGTCTTCACAAAAGAAAAAAGGATTGCGGGAAATTTAACTTTACGCAAAAAGATGAAGCGGCGTTACAAAATTACAATTTTTTTTCTGAGCTTGTTTCTCGCATGGCTTTTGATCGCGCCGTTTCTGGCTAAAGGTTTGATTATAGAAAAACCTCTTGAAAAAGCCGATGCGATTTTGGTTCTCAGTGGTTCTTCACTTTACATCGAGCGCACGCAAAAGGCGGCGGAAGTTTATAAAAAAGGCGCGGCGCCCGTCGTTTTTTTAACCGACGACGGCGACCGCACGGGCTGGTCGAAAATTGAAAAGCGAAACATTCCGTATGTCGAGATGGCGCGGAGAAATTTGATTTCGCAGGGCGTTCCCGCCGAAGCGATCGTGATTTTACAGCCGCAGGTGACCGGTACGATTTACGAAGCCCGAGTTTTAGCGGAAAAGGCGAAAGCGGAGAATTTGCAATCGATCGTGATCGTCACTTCGGCTTATCATTCGCGGCGCGCGCTTTGGGTTTTTGAAAGGTTTTTTGCTGAAAATAACCTGCATACCGAATTCGGAATCGTTCCCGCAGCGGCGGGCGTGCAGACTCCTCCGCCGTTCGTTTGGTGGCTGACGGCGAAAGGCTGGGGCTCGGTCGGCGCGGAATATCTGAAATTCGCGGTTTATTGGGCGTATTATTAAGCAAAAATAAAATAAACGGGGCGAAAATGAATACATCAACTATTCAAATGCGTGAAATTGCCGACCGTCACAAACAGGAAATCTCATCCGGCGAAAGATTTGAATTCGGCAAAAACTGGGCTGCTTTTCTCGAAACTTTAGACGAGGACCGCATCTTGAAAGCGGAAAACTCTCTGCGCGAAATGCTTGAAACAGAAGCGCTTGCGGGCAAAACCTTTCTCGACATCGGTTCCGGGAGCGGGCTTTTCTCGCTGGCGGCGCGTCGTTTGGGCGCGATAATTACCTCGTTCGATTACGATTCGTATTCTTTCGCCTGCACAGCGGAACTCAAAAAACGTTATTTTCCTGACGATGAAAGCTGGCGCGTCGAACAAGGCTCGGCTCTCGATAAAAATTACGTCGCGTCGCTCGGCAAGTTCGACATCGTTTATTCGTGGGGCGTGCTTCATCACACGGGCGAGATGTGGAATGGCTTGGAAAACGCTTCGCTGGCGGTCGCCGAAAACGGGAAGCTTTTCATAGCGATTTACAACGATACCGGAAGCCAGGCGCGGCGCTGGAAATGGATAAAGAAAATTTACTGCAAATTGCCGAAACTGCTGAAAACGCCGTTTGCCGTTTTAGCGATTGCGCCCGACGAAACAAAGCGTTTTCTGCATTACGCGGCGAAAGGCAAACCGCACGAATACGCGCGTTACTGGACGAATTATCGCGGCGCGCGCGGAATGAATCGCTGGCACGACATTATTGACTGGGTTGGCGGTTATCCTTACGAAGTTGCGACGCCCGACGAAATATTCGACTTTTACAAAGCAAAAGGCTTTCGTTTAACCAAACTAAAAACCGGCGGTGTCGGTTTGGGCTGCAACGAGTTTGTTTTT
>JAOAPX010000102.1 GCA_025463125.1 Acidobacteriota bacterium
TTTTTAACACTTATTATTATCAACTAACGATGTTTATCATCGTTTGCCATTTCTCTCAAACAGCAATAACCAAAAGCTAACTCTGCAATAATTCCTTTTGAAGCGTGTAAATCAAAAGGTCTTTCCATAAAATAATGTCATCAAAACTTGGGGAAATACTAGTCCGTGAAAATCTGATTACCGCGCAGCAACTGCGTGAAGCACTGGAATACCAGCGCACAAGCGGCGGTCGGCTCGGGTCGAATCTGGTAAAGCTCGGAATAATTTCCGACGATGTGATAACCGCCGTGTTGTCGCGTCAATACGGCGTTCCATCCATAAATCTCGAACTTTTTCAGATTGAAGACTCGACCATCAAGCTGATTTCTCAGGAAGTAGCCCTTAAATACACTGTATTGCCGATTTCCAAAGTCGGCGCGACTTTGACCTTAGCGATGGCTGATCCGACAAACGTCTTCGCTATGGACGACATCAAGTTTATGACCGGGCTGAACATCGAGCCGGTCATCGCCTCGGAAGCTTCTATTCAAAACGCCGTCAACAAATACTACGCTATGACCAAGCAAATCGCTGTTTTCGATTTGGCAAGCGCGGGACAATTTGAAAGAGCCGGAGTCGTCGGCAAAAACGGCAACGGTTTAAACGGCGGAAAAGCCGATGAAAGATTGGTTGATTCCGATCTTGACGTTTCTCTCGATCATTTTAAGTTTAACGATCTGGAAAACGGCGAGTTCGAAGTCGTAGACGATAACGAGGAAATCGATTTGGCTGAGCTTGCGCGAGCCAGCGAAGACGCGCCGGTCGTTCGTCTCGTCAATGTTATTTTGGTTGACAGTTTGCGGCGCGGCACATCCGACATACACGTCGAGCCGTATGAAAAAGATTTTCGCATTCGCTTTCGTATCGACGGCGTTTTGTACGACGTGATGCATCCGCCTATGAAAATGCGCGATCCGCTGATTTCGCGTTTGAAGATCATGGCGAAGCTCGATATTTCCGAGAAACGTCTGCCGCAGGACGGGCGCATCAAAATAAAAGTGAAAATCGACAATCGCTCGCGCGAACTGGATTTCCGCGTTTCCACGCTTCCGACTCTTTTCGGCGAAAAAGTCGTGCTTCGCCTGCTCGATAAAGACAAATTGATGCTCGATATGACCAAGCTCGGTTTCGAAGAAAAGAGTTTGGAAATTTTCAAGCGCAATATTTCAAAGCCTTACGGAATGGTTCTGGTAACCGGTCCGACCGGTTCTGGTAAAACCAACACGCTTTATTCGGCGCTTCAGGCGTTAAATACTTCGGAAACGAATATTATGACGGCGGAAGATCCGGTCGAATTCAATTTGCCCGGTATTAACCAGGTGCAGATGAAAGAACAGATCGGCTTGAATTTCGCCGCCGCGCTTCGATCGTTTCTTCGACAGGATCCGAATATCGTCCTGGTCGGCGAAATCCGCGACTTTGAAACGGCTGAAATCGCCATCAAAGCCGCGCTGACCGGTCACCTTGTTTTATCCACTCTGCACACGAACGACGCGCCTTCGACGATTTCACGAATGGTTAACATGGGCATCGAGCCGTTTCTCGTCGCGACATCGGTGAATATCATTCAGGCGCAGAGACTTATTCGCCGCATCTGCAAAGACTGCAAGGAAGAAGTCAGTCTGCCGGTCGAGGCGTTTACCGAGATCGGTTTTTCACCGCAGGAAGCTCCGCATCTCAAAGCTTATAAAGGCAAAGGCTGCCAGGTTTGCAACGGAACCGGCTATAAAGGCAGGGTCGGTCTTTACGAGGTAATGGAAATAACCGACGAGCTGCGCGAGCTTATCATCATCGGCGCAAGCGCGATCGAACTGAGAAAACGAGCCATTGAACTCGGAATGGTTACGCTGCGGCAATCGGGACTTTATAAATTACGCGAAGGTATAACGACGATCGAGGAAGTCGTGAAAGAAACGGTTTTGTAGGATTGAAAGGAATTGGAGGAAGTATGCTAATAAGAGCGATTATTTTATCTGCGGCTTTGTTGATCGGGATCGGAACGATTGTTCCGATTGCCACTGAATACGCCGAAGCCGGTCAGCGCAAGCAAAAGAAATACAAGAAAAGAAAATGGAACGTTAAAAAATATTCCAAAAGATGGTGGCAGTTATATCGCGCGCAGGAAAGACGTAAAAAGCAGTTCGCCGCACGCAAACGTGAGCTGCGTCTTCGTCAATTAAGACTGGCGAAAGCGAGAAAGCCTTTGCAAAACGACGCGGCGAAACCGGCGCAGATCGTTAAAACGAATTCGACTGAAGAAAAAGCGCAGGCGGTTTTGCCGACCGGCGAAGCGGCTCCGAAAGGCTGGAAACGCGGGCAGAATTCGACGAGCGAAATTCAGTTTAAAGTCGACGACGGTCGCGGCGCGCAGGTCGGCTCGGCGGCGATCTCGGTTGTCGGTCCGGCGATGAATGCCGAAGGCAGCGCTCCGAAGCATAAAACGATCGGCGGCGTTCCGACCAGTTCTTTGCGGCGCACCGTCATCGATCAGATGGTTCGCGAAAACGGCTGGGTCGTTAACGATTACCAGAAAGAAATCGGCGGCAACAAGGTTTACGTCGTCGTCGCTCAATCGCAAAACGGCAGCGCCGTTCAATCGAGAATGTTCTATTTTACCGAAGCTGACGGGCGCATCTACAGCGTTTCGACCAATTCGCAAACCGAAGCGGCGGAACGCCTGGCGGAAGAATCCGAAAAGGTCATCAATTCGCTGCAGCGCCGCGGGCAATCAGTACAGCAGGCAGTGCTTAAATAAATCCTGAATCTTAAATATCAGGGTCAGGAGAGAATTTTCTTTTGACTCTGATATTCTTGCCCCAAACCTCAGATTCAAAACGCTTTGCTTCCGGCAAAGAATCAAAACCTAAGGACCGGAAATACAAAACTGAAAGGCTTTAATCTCAAAGCTTATTTACTTCCGACTAAAATTTATGAATTTCGAGCAACAACAAGGCGCAACGGAAATGCAGATAACGCTTCCGGAGCTTTTGCAGAAAATGACCAACATGGGCGGTTCCGATTTGCATTTAACTACCAATTCGCCGCCGCAGGTTCGCGTTCACGGGCATTTGACGGCGATTTCGGGCTACGCTCCGCTGACGCCCGGCGAAACCAAGCGTCTCGCTTACTCGGTTTTGACCGACGCGCAAAAACATCGTTTCGAAGAAAATCTCGAACTCGATTTTTCGTTCGGATTAAAAGGAATGTCGCGTTTTCGCGCCAATCTTTTTAACCAGAAAGGCGCGGTCGGCGCGGTTTTTCGCGCGATCCCTTATGAGATTAAATCGTTTGAAGCCTTAAGTTTGCCGAAAATCGTTTCGGATTTATGCAAAAAACCGCGCGGCTTGATTCTCGTGACCGGTCCGACCGGTTCGGGTAAATCGACGACGCTGGCGGCGATGATCGATAAAATCAACAGCGAGCGCCACGAACATATTCTGACGATCGAAGACCCGATCGAATTTCTTCATAATCATAAAAACAGTATCATTAATCAGCGCGAAGTCGCCGCCGACACGCACGGTTTCGCGCCTGCTCTGCGCAGCGCCCTGCGTCAAGATCCGGACGTCGTGCTGGTCGGCGAGATGCGCGATCTGGAAACGATCGAAATGGCGCTCAGAATTGCTGAAACCGGTCACTTAACTTTCGCGACGCTGCATACGAATTCAGCCTATTCAACGATCAACCGAATTATCGACGTTTTCCCGGCAGGGCAGCAATCGCAGGTTCGCACGCAGCTTTCGCTCGTTCTCGAAGGAGTTCTATGCCAATCTCTGCTGCCGAAAGCTACAGGCGACGGTCGCGTTATGGCGCTCGAAATTCTCGTGCCGAACGCCGCTATCCGCAATCTGATTCGCGAAGACAAAATTCACCAGATTTACTCGATGATGCAAACCGGACAGGATAAATTTGGCATGCAGACGTTTAATCAGGCGCTCGCATCGCTTCATCATAAACGCCAGATCACGCTGGAAACCGCCATGCAGCGCTCTTCAAATGCCGATGAGCTTAAAGATTTAATCGAACGCGGCTCCGGTCTTAATCAATCGTACGGGCAGGCAAAACCCGGCGCGCCGCCAAACGGCAAGCAAAGCCCGTATATGCAAGGTCGTCCGATCGGACAGCGCCCGCCCGTCGGCTAAAAATTCAAATTCGAAATGCAAAATTAAGAATTAAAAATTACGCATCGGCTTTGCCTTTTTAATGTTTAATTTTTAATTCAGTGAACAGGAGTCTAAAAAAGAAATGCCTACATTTGTTTATAAAGGTCGAAATCGCCTGAACGAGCTGGTTTCCGGCGAAAGAGAAGCCGCCAGCCAGGACGAACTGCGCGCGCTTCTGCGCCGCGAGCAAATCGTGATGACGCAGGCTTCGGAAAAAGGACGCGAAATCGCGATTCCGAAACTCGGACGCAATAAAAAAGTCAAAGCCAAGGAATTAGCCGTCTTTACGCGGCAGTTTTCCGTGATGATCGACGCCGGTTTGCCGCTCGTGCAGTGCATCGACATTTTAGCCGAACAGCAGCAAAACACTTTTTTCAAGGAAGTTTTGCACCAGGTTCGTCAAAACGTCGAAGAAGGAGCAACGCTTCATGCCGCGCTGCAAAAGCACCCGAAGGTTTTCGACAATCTTTATACTCATATGGTCGAAGCCGGCGAAACGGGCGGCGTTTTAGATATAATTTTGCAGCGGCTTTCCACTTTGATTGAAAAAGTCGTTAAGCTCAAGCGCAGCATCGTTTCGGCGTCGATTTATCCGGCAGCGGTTGTCTTTGTGGCGATTGCGGCGGTCGCGGTCATTATGGTCGTCGTTATTCCGCAGTTCGAACAGATTTTCTTAGGGCTTTTAGGTCCGGGCGAAGCCCTGCCTCTGCCGACGAGAATCGTGATGTCGATCAGCGGATTTCTCGCCGGTTGGGGCGGCTTATCGCTGCTCGTCTTTTTGATCGGTTCGGCGGTCGGCACAAGTTATTATTATAAAACGCCGAACGGTCGCTGGCAGATTGACAAAATGCTGCTCAAATTGCCGATTTTCGGCGGGATTTTGCGCAAAATCGCCGTTGCGCGTTTCGCCAGAATTCTTTCCACCTTGCTTTCATCCGGCGTTCCGATTCTTCAATCTCTCGAAATTACGGCTAAAACGGCGGGCAATGTGATTGTCGAAGACGCGATTTTGAAAGTCCGCGCCGGAGTCGAACGCGGTGAAAATTTCGTCGAACCTTTAAAAGCGACCGACGTTTTCCCGCATATGGTCGGGCAGATGGTCGGCGTCGGCGAACAGACCGGCGCGCTCGACGCGATGCTCGGCAAGATCGCAGACTTTTACGAAGACGAAGTCGATACGGCAATCGCCGATCTTCTGGCGATGATCGAGCCGGTTTTGATCGCTTTTCTCGGCATCACGATCGGTTCAATCGTTATCTCGATGTATCTGCCGCTGTTCAGCCTTATCGGAAAACTTTCCGGCGGCGCGAAATAACTTGACGTAAAGCTGCGCCGAAAAAGACGCGCGGCTTTTTGCGGAAAATTAAATTCTTTTTTTAATTTAAGGCAAATAACAATCTAAAAAAGGAGTCTCTGAATTTAAGGCTCCTTTTTTAGGTTTAATTCGAAAACTTAACCGGTCGGCGGGCGGTTAATTAATAAAAAAAGAAGTCGGCTTTTACGCTCGACTTCTTTTTTTTACTCTTCTATTTTTTATTCGGAACGATTTTTAACTTCCAAGCCGGAAAAACAAAACTTTCGCGCTTTTTTTTATGCGGCGAAATGTTTTTCGTTTCGTTTCTGAACGCTTAAATAAAACCGGCTTTTTGCAGCTTCTCAAGCGTAACGCCTTCGCTATTTTCCTGCGCCTTGCCGTGCATCAAAATTCTTTCGACGTATTTACCGATAATGTCGGCTTCGAGATTGACCGCGTCGCCGTTTTTCAAGCTCGAAAAATTCGTCGTTTCCCAGGTTTTCGGAATAACGGCGATTTCGAAATAATCATTTTTCAAATCGGCAATCGTCAGGCTGATTCCTTCAACCGTAACCGAGCCTTTATAAATCAGATATTTAGCCATTTCCGGCGGAAACGCGATGCGAACGGTCCGGAAATCACCGCTGCGAGTCGCCGAAACAAACGTGCCGCGCGCATCTACGTGACCTTGAACGATATGCCCGCCCAAACGCGTCGAAGGCGTCACGGCGCGTTCGAGATTAACCGCCGAACCGACTTTCAGTTGACCGAGCGTCGATTTGTCGAGCGTTTCATCGGAAACGTCAGCCGAAAATTCATCCGGCTTAATATTTATCGCCGTCAGGCAAACGCCGTTGACTGAAATCGAATCGCCTTCATTTGTATTTTCCGTAACGATTTTCGCCGAAATTTTTATCTTCGCGCCGCTCGCGTGTTTTTCCAAACTCGCGATTTTGCCTAATTCTTCGATAATTCCTGTAAACATATTTTTATTTTGTACAAAAAACCGTTTCTTGTTTATTTGCAAAGATTATCGGTCTAAAGTGAACGACTCAAAATCTTACTGTACCCGGTAATGTAACCGTCTGCTTTGATTTTACCAAAATCAGGCTGCTTTTGCCTTTTCTGTTTGCATCTGCCTGATAGCGTCGTTTTTTTGCGTTTCTGATGGACGAGCGTATGGAATCGCTGCGCTTAGACTCGAATGTCTTAGCGTTGAAGCCGGAGCTGAAAGAAAACCCCGGTTGAATGATTAATTTTTCGGTAATAACTCAGAAATGTTCAACAATTTAATCACTAAGATCAAATTCTGTACCATAAAAAAATGGTATCGCAGCCGAATTCTTTTTCTGAAACGAAAGCAATAACCTTTAACGAAAAGGCAACAAACGACGCCGAAAGCTTGTTATTAAGACCTGTTAAGCGTTCGTCAAAAACTTGCAGAAAACGATAACAACGCATTTATTCATTTGCTGAATGATGCTATTAACAGAATCCGCGCGGAAACAACTGCTTTACTGTTTTAATTGAAAGGCTCGAATCCGAAAATATCCTCGGAATTATACCCAAAAGCAAGCGTTCGAAGACTGAATTGGTTTACAGCAAAAGAAGGATAAAGTAAAAATAACGTGAAAACTATAGATGCTTTTTCGAGATTGTATACGTGTTTCCTATTTTTCGGACGTTAACGGATGTACACAAATCATTTTTCAAAGCGAATAGAATAGCTTGGCGCGGTGCCAATATCACGAAATCCAACCTCCTAAAGTGTGCGGGAGATTGCACAACTCTATTCACGAAACATACGTTTCATTACTTTCACTGTATTCAATATATTTACTGTATTCAAACATAAATGAAGCGTCCCTATAAAAACTTATTAAATAAGAAGGATTACCAAAATGAATAAAATTATTCGCAAGAGTTTTTCCAGCCGCGCAGGCTCGAAAACTTCATATCTTCTGACTCTCTTCGCTCTCGCGGCGTTGACTGCCGCAGGATACTTTATCTTGCCGAACAATACCGGAACGGCATCGGCTTCGAGCGTGAAAAGCGACGGTCGCGCGACGGCTGAGATGCTCAGAATCGCGCTTGATTTAAGATCGGTTC
>JAOAPX010000068.1 GCA_025463125.1 Acidobacteriota bacterium
GTTTTTGTGGTTTTGGCTGATACGGCGGCGCGCGTGGCGATCGCGCCGCGTGAATTGCCGGTCGGCGCTGTCACGGCACTGATCGGAGCGCCTTTGTTTATTTATTTATTGAGAAGAAATTAGCCGCAGATTAACGCGGAATACGCGGAAAGAAAAGTGAAAACTAATAGTGAAAAACTAATAATGAAAAACTAATAATGAAAAACTAATAATGAATAACGTAACCAATAACGAGAAAAAGAACATTTTTCACTTTTCACTTTTCACTTTTCACTTTATTGTTTCGCTTTTTCAGCGCAAATTCGCGGTAGAAATAAAATGCTTGAAATTACAAATGTTTCAATTTGTTACGAAACTCGCGAAATTATAAGCGATGTTTCGTTTCATCTTGAGCCGGGCAGAATCATTGCGCTTTTAGGCGCGAACGGCGCGGGCAAAACGACTTTGCTTCGCGCTCTGAACGGTACTTTGCCGATGTCGAAAGGCAGCATTTTATTAAATGAAAAAAGCCTGTCTGAATATTCGCGCCGCGAAATCGCACAAAAAATTTCGGTCGTCGCGCAGGAAAACGAAACGAAATTTCCGGTGTCGGTTTTGGAATACGTTTTAAGCGGGAGATTCTCGCACGGAACGGCTTTCGGCTGGGAAACCGAAAACGATCTGCGTATTGCCGAAAACGCTTTGCGGTTATGCGATTCGGCGACTTTAAAAAATCGCCTGATGAATCGTTTGAGCGGCGGCGAACGCCAGAGAATCGTTTTGGCGAGAGCTTTGGCGACCGAGGCGCAAATACTTCTTCTCGACGAGCCGACGGCAAATCTCGATCTTGCGCATCAGGCTTTAATCTTCCGCCTCGTTCGCAAGCGGTGCGAAGACTGCAATTCGGCTGCGGTCGTCATCACGCACGATTTGAACCTGGCGGCGGAATTCGCCGATCAGATTATTTTATTAAACCGCGGGCGAATTGCCGCAAAAGGCGCGCCCGAAGCGGTTTTAACCGAAGAAAACTTAAGCGAAGTTTTCAATATGAAAGTCTTGCTCGACGAAAATCCGATTAGTAAGAAAATCCGGGTAACGACGATTTATTAAATTAAAACAAACGGGAAGAAGGGAACGCGGCGCAAATCCGCGACTGCCCACGCAACTGTGAACATTGTCATTGAATATCAAGATTGAATATCAAGATTGAAGAGAAAGTCAGGAACCTTGCTCGTTTTGTTTCAACCCTTTAACCAATTTCTGCGATGGGCAGAAGTGAGGAGAGCCATGAAAATTATAAAAGCACTAAGTTTAATTTATATTTTAACAATAGCTGTTATCGCGCAGCAAAACGCGACGGTTTCGGGAACATTAATTGATGAAGGACAAATCGTCGCCAATCAAAAAATCAGGTTGGTGACGCAAAACGAAACATTCGAAACGGCAACGGACCAAAACGGGAATTACCGTTTTGAAAACATCGCAAACGGCACATATTTACTGGTTTATAATAACAAGCAGGCAAGCGTCACGGTTGAAAACGGAGCGGTTTCCGTTGCCAATTTAGCCGACGTCGTCGTCATTTCGGCAAATACGACGCAGACGATCGACGAAGTTGCCAAATCCATTAATATCATCGACGGACAGGAAATGCGCGATCGCGCCGATTTCACTTTAGCTGAAACTTTGCGGACGATTCCGGGCTTTCGCGTGCAGCAGCTCGGCGGTTTCGGCAGAACCGCGACGATCAAAACCCGCGGTTTGAGAAATCAGGACACAGCCCTTTTGATCGACGGAATTCGTTTTCGCGACGCCGCTTCGATCACCGGCGACGCTTCGGCGTTTTTGTCGGATTTTACTTTAACGAGCGTTTCGCGCGTCGAAGTGCTGCGCGGTTCGGGCAGCTCGCTTTACGGCACAAACGCCATCGGCGGAACGATTGATTTTCAAACGCCGAAACCGCAATCCGGGTTTCACGGGCAAATCGGCGGCGCGGCGGGCGGTTACGGTCTCGGACGCTTTCGCGGAAATATTTCCGACGGCACGACAGACGGAAAGTTCGGTTTTAATCTGGGCGTTTCGCGCACGGTTTACACGAAAGGAATCGACGGCGAAGACGACGCGCATAATACGAATTTTCAATCGCGCATCGAGTACAATCCATTTACGAAAACGAACATTTCAACCAGATTCTTCGTTTCCGACGCCTACGTTCGTCTGAATTCAAGCCCGAACACGGCTTTTACCAGTCCCTTTCCTTCAAACGCGAACATTATCGAAGCCCGTCCGGGCGTAAACTTCGCTTTCGACGCAAACGATCCGGACAATTTTCAGAAATCGAAATTCTTTAACGGGCAAGTCGTTTTAACGCAAATCATCAGCGACGACCTTGTTTTTCAAGGGTTTTATTCCGGATTGAAAACTTCGCGCAAAAACACGAACGGAATTTTAGGAGCCGGTTTTCAAAGCGCTTCGACGAGTATTTTCGACGGCACGATTCAAACCGCCAACGGGCATCTGAACTGGACGCCGAACCGCGCCAATCAAATCACCTTCGGTTACGAATTCGAACACGAAAAATACGGCAACGACGGATTTACGCCGTCAGGCGCGGGCAATTTCTCGACGCGAGCTTTTCAATCGAGCAACACTTTCTACGCGCAGGATTTGCTGAAATTCTTCGGCGACCGGCTGCAAATCGCGGGCGGTTTTCGCGCCCAGTTTTTCAGTTTGAAAACGCCTGAATTCAGTTTGAATAACGCTCCGTATTCGAACGTGAAGCTTGAAAATCCGGCGGCTGCTTACACTTTCGACGGCGCGGCTTCTTACTTTTTTGAAAAAACCGGAACGAAAATCCGCGCCCACGTCGGAAACGGCTACCGCGTTCCGAGTTTGTATGAAAGATTCGGCACTTTTTACAGCAGCTTCGGCACGCCGAGTTTCGTCGCGCTCGGCAACCCGAATTTGCAGCCGGAAAAAACGATCGCTTTTGACGGCGGAATCGAGCAAAATCTGTTCGATAATCGAGCCAAACTGACGGCGGTTTATTTTTATACAAAGCTAATCGATACAATCGGTTACGGTAACGCCGTTTCGAACATCGGAACAACTCCCAGACCTTTCGGCGGTTATTTAAACACGAAAGGCGGAATCGCCCGCGGCGCGGAATTCAGCGGTCAGGTAAAACCGACCGGCTCGACCGATATTTTCGCTTCGTACACTTACACAAACAGCGACCAGCGCGTGCCGCAGGTTTCGAGAACCAGTTTTATCGAAACTCTCGGCATTCCGAAACAGCAGTTCACGCTGGTTGCGACGCAGCGATTCAAACGCGCGTGGGTGAATTTCGATTTTCTGGCAACGAGCGATTATCTGGCGCCGATTTTCAGCAGTCAAAATTTCAACACTTACGTTTATCGCTTTAACGGAAACCGCAGAGCCGATTTAACGGCTGGCTACACGTTTCCGCTCAAGGGCGAAAAAATGAATCTGCGAGTTCACGGAACCGTTGAAAATCTATTCGATTACGAATATTACGAAAACGGTTTTCGCACTCTCGGTCGTAACGGGCGCGTCGGCGTGAGCCTCGGATTTTAGGAAATTTACCGCGAAGGCGCGGCGTCAGGCAGATACCTAAAATATTCTAAAACGCGAGTTTTTAATGGCTTTAGCTATTATTTGTCGCGCGAAAAAAAGTCTCGTAAACAGATGTTTACGAGACTTTTTTTACTATAGTTGAAAGTTCATTTTGATTTTCGCTCGGTGAAGATCGGTTTCAGTTGATTCGTCGTTTGCTCAATAACGCTGGACGCCGGTTCTGTAAGCGTTCGCGCCGGCGTTGTGTGAAGCCTTTTCGTTTCCTGCTCCTCGAGTCGATTTGTGCCGCTTATCTCTTTTCCGACTCTCATGCGGCTTAATAAAAGCCAGCCGAAAACGCTTTCAAGCGCCAGCATCAGAAGAAAAGTAAGCATTAAGAACGCGTATGCAAGTCCCTCAAAAGGGGCATTTATGACACAAATTTTATTATAAACGTTTTACCAGTCAGTAAATATCAAGTTTCTTTTATACATAGAACATCAGCGAATCGGTTCGCGCAGAATCAAGTCTGCGGTTTCACGCGCGATTGCGGCGGCTTTCGGGTTTGATTCTCGCAAGCTTGCCACCTGCAAAAGCGCTTCGCCGGTTCTCGATAATAAACGAACAAGGTCGCCTTCTTCGGCTTTTGTATAAAAAACCAAATCTTCCCAGCTCGCGCCTTCCGCCCATGCTTCGGCTGTCGCGGCGGCTGAAATGTTGATTTCTTCCGAAGCTTCGACGCCGAAACGCCATTCGACGCCGGTTACTTTGTGAATAATCTGTTCAAATTCCGACAAAACGTCGGAAAGGTCATAGGAGAGATGCATTTCGCCGTAATTGCGGTCGGAATCGGCGGCGACCGAAGCCATCAGACCGGCGACATTTTTCGGTTCGAGATTGTCGAAAATCCCCTGGCGAAGCGCTTCGCCGACCAGAAGCGGGCGGTCAACGCGCAGATCAGCCAGCCATTTTCCGCGCTCGGTTACTTTTTGCGCGGAAAAATCCAGATAGCCGAAACGGTCGAGAACAAGCGCCCGGCGCTCGAACGGGAGCCAGATGTCGCTGCGCAGATATTCGATATCGCGAGCTGATTTTTCGAGATATTCGGCATCGTTCCACATTTCCCATAAAAATTGAAAAGCGATCCGGCGCCGGTCTTCGCTTAAATTTTCCGGCAGTAATTTATCGATCGAAGAATTGATGATTTCGACTGCCGCGTCGGCTTCTTCTCTTTTGTGCGAGAGTTTCGGCTCTTCGAGCGGCAGATTTACGCCCGAATCAATTTCGTCGAAGGCTAAATCGAGCGATTCTTCTTTGACCGCGTATTTTTTCGCGTAAACGCGCCCGATGTGCGGCAGCGAAAGCGTCGCGCCCTGACCGTCGTCGCGCATAACGACGACTTTTTCGCCGAAAACGCTCAGCACGAGAAAAAAGCGCTTGCCGTTTCTGCTTTTTGTGACGATTCTTCCGGCTTCGACATTTTCTGCGAGCCATTTACTGCGAACTTCGCTGCGCGTGTTCGTCGGCGTTTCCTGCAATCGCAGGCGCGCGCTCGTCAAACGCTCAAAAGCGCGAACATCGTCGATCGTCAGCTCAAAACCGCTCGCTTCGATCTGCTCTTCGAGATTTACGATGCGTTTTTCGCGTAGATTTTGCAGCTTTTCGATTTGCCGCGCCGTGTCTTTGAAAGCGAAGCTTTTTTCGGCGATCTCGCGCACCTGCGCGAAGCTTCCGAAAGCGTCGAGCAGATTTAAAAGACTTGTGTACGTCGAGCGAAACTGGCTTTGCAAAGCGTCGGGCGGCGATTTAAGAAGCTCGGCAATTTTTTTCGGATTTTGAAACTGCCCGGGAGCGAGCACGACGAAACCGACTTTATCTTTTCCGCGACGCCCGGCGCGCCCGGTCATTTGTTGCAGCTCGCTCGCCTGCAGCGGTCGCCAGCCGTCGTTTCCGCGCGTGTCCGCATTCAGGATGACAACCGTGCGGGCAGGGAAATCGACGCCGGCGGCGACGGTCGAAGTCGCGAAAATCGCGTTCAAAAGCCCCTTCGACATCATCTTTTCAATCAAAAGTTTCCAAGCCGGAATATGACCGGCGTGATGCGACGCGACGCCGCCGCGAAGCAGCAATCGCCGGTGTTTGTGTGTTTTTATTTCCGGGTTGAAAGCGGCGAATTCTTCAAATATTTCCTGTCTTTTGAGTTGTTTTTCGGTGTCGGTTCGCTGAGATTTGTCGGCGGCGACGTCCGAGGCGGCTTCGTCGCATTTGCGGCGCGTCGGCATAAAGACAATCGCGGGCAGAAGATTATAATTTCTCAGCGTCGTGATGAGCTGCGGCGGCGGAATGTCGGAAGATCTTTGATTCAATTTGGCTTGTTTTCTCCCCCTTAAAATTTGCTGCAATTTACACTATAACTTACTCGGTGAATTCTCGAAAAATTAAGCGAATATATTTTAATTGAATTTTCAGCCGGGCGAATTCGAAAAACAGCGAAAGTTTTGTATGCTAATCTTTAAGAGCGAGAGAGATTTTTATTCGGGTTCGTTTTGCTTGAAAGATTAGCCGGCGCGAGCGGCAATGGATTTACCTGATTCGGTTGTAATAATTGTGATTTTCGATGAAAAAAGCATTCAAAATCATCGCGGCGTTTTTTCTTGTAATTGCGGTCGCCGTTTCTATCATTATTTTAATAAACGAAAACGATAAAGCAGTGGTTACAAAGTACGTCAGAAACGAAAATTTGCCGACCGTAAAAGCCGGCTGGCAGGGAACTCCGGTCGATCAGAAAGGCAGATTCGTAAACGGCGAATATCCTTTTTTGCCGAGAATCCTGGATTTATTGAAATGGCAAACAAGCGGCAACCCGCAAAAAGAAGAGAAAGAAAACGATCTCGCGCGGCTTCGAATCGATGACCCGGAGGCTTTTCTGGCAAGCGAAAAGGATGGCATTTTATGGCTCGGACACGCTTCGTTTTTTATTCGCTTGAGCGGCGTCAATATCCTGATCGACCCGGTTTTCGGCGATCCGTCTTTTATAAAAAAATACGTCGATGTGCCGTCGCCGGTCGAGAAAATTCGCCGCGTCGATTACGTTTTGCTTTCGCACGATCACCGCGATCACTGCGATGAAGAAACGCTCCGGCGCATTGCGGAGAGATTTCCCGAAGCCTCGTTTCTCGCCGGTCTCGGAATGGAAGACCTTTTAAACGAATGGAAAAGCCCGACCAATCAAGTGCAGACGGCGGGCTGGTATCAGCAGTTCAGCGCGATCGCGGGCGACGTCAAGATCACGTTCGTTCCGGTTCGACATTGGTGCCGCCGAGGGCTTTTCGATACGAATAAAAGGCTTTGGGGCGGGTACGTCATTTCCGGCGCGGGAAAAACGATTTATTTCGGCGGCGATTCCGGCTACGGCTCGCATTACCGCGAAACGGCTGAGGTTTTTCCGGAAATAGATTATTTTTTAATCGGCATCGGCGCTTACAAACCGCGCTGGTTTATGGAGCCGAATCATAATTCGCCGGAAGACACCTTGAAAGGTTTTCTTGATATAAAAGCGAAGGTTTTCGTACCGATGCATTACGGCACTTTCGATTTGTCGGACGAACCGCCGAGCGAGCCGCTTCGATTATTAAAGGAAAACGCGGCGGAAATGAACATAAGCGATAAAATTAAACCCTTAAATATTAACGAAAGTATATATTTAAATGAGTAGCTTAGAACTGAAAGCGCGGGCGTTTCAGACGCGCTTTTAGTTAAAAATCGAACTTCTTTAAAAGTCTTTTATGAATTTCCGAACAACTGGTTTTTTACAAATTTTCGCATTTATTTGCCTTGTTTTTATGACCGCAAACGCCCAGAGCGAATCGCCGAATGTGCCGAAAGATTGGCGTACTTTAGCCGAGCAGACCGATTATCGTCAAAGCTGGAATTACGCCGACACGATTCGTTTCGCACAAAAGCTCGATAAAGCTTCGGACAAAATAATTTATAAATCGTTCGGCGCGAGCGGCGAAAACAAAGATTTGCCTTTATTGATCGCCGCTGACGATAAAACTTTTTCGCCCGAAGAAGCGCGAAGAAAAGGCAAAGCGGTGATTTTGATTCAGGCGGGAATTCATTCCGGCGAAATCGACGGCAAAGACGCCGGTTTCGCGCTGCTCCGAGACATCGCGATTACAAAAACGCGCGCCGATTTATTAAAAAACGCGGTTCTGCTTTTCATCCCGATTTACAACGTTGACGGGCACGAGCTCGCTTCGCCTTACAATCGAATCAATCAAAACGGACCTGACGAAATGGGCTGGCGCGGAACTTCGGCGAATTTGAATCTGAACCGCGATTATATGAAAGCGGACGCGCCGGAAACGCGGGCTTTTCTGCGTCTCTGGAACGATTGGAAACCGGATTTTTTCTTTGATCTTCACGTCACCGACGGCGCCGATTTTCAATATAACGTGACGTACGAATACGCGCATTTCGATGAAGTTTCGCCGTTTGTCAAAAACTGGATGAACGAATATTTCGACGGGCGCATTGTTCGGGAAGTCGAAAAAGAAGGAAACCTTTTGACGCATTATCTCGAATTCGGCGGGCGCGAAGTGACGAGCGGAATTTACACGTTTATCGCCGCGCCGCGTTTTGCGACCGGCTACGCGGCGCTTCGCAATCGTCCCGGATTATTGATAGAAACGCATTCGCTGAAACCGTATCGCTCGCGCGTTCGCGGCACATACGACGTTTTATGGAAAACGATCGCCGAGATAAACGATTCAAAAGCGAGTCTTTTCGAAGCTAATCGAAAAGCCGACGAAGAAACGATCGCTCGCGGCAGAATTTTCGATCCGTCGGCGCGGTTTCCGCTGCGTCTCGAATTAACCGAAAAAAGCGAGCCTTTCGAGCTTAAAGCCGTCGAATATTCAATCCAGGACAGCGAAATTTCGGGCGGCAAAAAAATCGTCTACGGCACGAAACCGCTCGAAATCACGGTTAAAAAGTTCGACAATGCGCGCGTTTCATCCGCAATCGCGCCGCCGCTTTATTACATCGTTCCGCCGCAATGGAGAGCGGCGATCGATGTTTTGCAGGCGCACGGAATCGAATTTCAAAGAACGTCTAAGCCTTTAACCATCGAAGTCGAAAGCTATCGTCTGACCGAAGCGAAATGGGCGACCGCCCCGTTTGAAAATCGCCTGCCGGTCAATTACAAAGCCGTTCCCGTAACCGAACCGCGGACTTTCCCGGCACAATCCGTTATAGTTCCGCTCAGTCAAACGGCGGCAAACGCGGCGATTCATTTGCTCGAACCCGGTTCGGGAGACTCGCTTGCCGCGTGGGGATTTTTCAACGCCGTTTTCGAGCAGAAAGAATATTTCAGCGATTACATAATGGAAAAAATCGCCGCCGAAATGCTCGCCAAAGACGCGGATTTGAAAAGGGAATTCGAAGAAAAATTAAAAGACGAAAAATTTGCCAAAAGCCCGCGCGCGCGTTTGAACTTCTTTTACGAACGCTCGCCGTATTCCGACAAAAAAATCGGTGTTTATCCAATCGGCAGAATTACAAAAGAAATCAAATGGTAAATTGTGACGAGTAGTAAACGATGAACAGTTTTTCTATTCATCGTTTACCTCTCGTCATTCACCATTAAATTATATGAACTTTCAAAGAGCAAGCGGCATTCTGCTGCACCCGACATCTTTACCCGGCAAATTCGGCATCGGCGACCTCGGCGATGAAGCTTATCGTTTCGTAGATTTTCTGGCGGACGCGAAACAAACTTACTGGCAAATTTTGCCGCTCGGTCCGACCGGATACGGTGATTCGCCGTATCAATGTTTTTCGGCGTTTGCGGGAAATACCAACTTGATTTCGCCGCAGAAAATAGTCGAAGACGGGTTTTTGAACGAAAAGGAAATCAAACCTAAAAAGAAGTTTTCCGCCGGGCGCGTCGATTACGGCGCGGTTATCGAATATAAAAACGCGCTTTTGAAAAAAGCTTTCGAGCGATTTCGGCAAACGACCGACGAGGCGATCATCAAGGAGTTTCACGGCTTTTGCGACGAAAACTGGTTCTGGCTCGAAGATTACGCGCTTTTTCGCGCCTTAAAACTCGCGCAAAACTATGCTTCCTGGCAGAAATTCGAAGAGCCTCTGAAGCTCCGGCAGCCGGAAGCTTTAGCCGAAGCGCGCAAAACGCACGACGACGAAATTTTCGCTCAGAAATATTACCAGTACACGTTTTTTAAGCAATGGAAAGCCGTTAAAACTTACGCGAACGGTAAAAACATCCGGATCGTCGGCGACGTGCCGATTTTCGTCGCGCTCGATTCGGCTGATGTTTGGTGCAATCAAGCGCAGTTCAAACTCAATGAAGACGGTTCGGCAAAAGTTGTCGCGGGCGTTCCGCCGGATTTCTTTTCGAAAACCGGGCAGCTCTGGGGCAACCCGATTTACGATTGGGAAAAAATGCGCGCCGACAATTTCCAGTGGTGGATCAGCCGCGTCGCTTCGATTTTGAAAACCGTCGATATCGTCCGCGTCGATCACTTTCGCGGTTTCGCGGCGGCGTGGGAAGTTCCGGGCGGCGACGAAACGGCTGAAAACGGAAAATGGGTCGATGTGCCGGGCAGAGAATTATTTTACGCTTTGCGCTCGGCGCTCGGCGATCTGCCGTTCTGGGCGGAAGATTTGGGCGTGATTACGTCTGATGTCGAAAGTCTGCGCGACGAATTCGGATTTCCCGGAATGAAAATTCTGCAATACGCTTTCGGCGGCGACGCCGCAAATGAAGCTTTGCCGCATAATTACATCAAAAATTGCGTTGTTTATACCGGAACGCACGACAACGAAACGATCGCCGGCTGGTTTGATTCGCGAGCGGCAGAGGCATCGAAGACGGAAGATTCGCCAGCCGCGCGTGAGCGCGATTTTTGTTTGAATTATTTGAATTCCGACGGCGCTGAAATTCACTGGGATTTTATACGCGCCGCGTGGTCTTCGGTTGCCGCGACCGCCATCGCGCCGATGCAGGATTTGCTCGGTTTAGGCAACCGGGCGCGAATGAATCTGCCCGCGTCGAGCGCCGGAAATTGGAACTGGCAAAGCGGCGAAGGCGACTTTTCCGCCGCGGCTGCGACTCGTTTAAGAAAATTAAACGAGCTTTACGGGCGATAATCCGCCTTACAGGAAAAAGCCCGTCGTTTGTTTGTTTTGAACGGATGCTTTTTCGATTTAACGCGCGAGCGGTTTTATTCGATAATCGAAAAAAAGGTAAAAAAAATATGAAAGCGCTTTCATTGATCGCCCTGTCTCTAGCGGCATATTTATTATATTTAGGTGTTTCAACGAAAAAATCAGCCGGCGGACCGCTGGGAAACGCCTTGATAGTCGGCAGCGTTTTGGTCGGCGGAACGGTTTTAACAATATGGATACTGACATTTATAAAAGAGAAAAATGATAAAAAAAGATAAAAAAGACAAAGATTAAGGAACATACAAAGCGGCGACAAATTCGGCGGCAAAAAATGATTTCGATTTGATTTAGAAAGATGGATTAACAAATGCTGTCGCGCCGCGCTTTTAAATCGTCGAAAGAATTGTTTTGAAAGTTTGTTTGAGCGTTGATTTCGTAAATGCGGCGGCTTGGGCAATCATAAACGAAGAATAATCGAGTAATAAGGAAAAACAATCAAATAAGGCAGGCATTCGAGCCTGCTGTTTTTATTTGCCGGTCAGTTCGGTATTTATAATCGCTGTTTGCGCGATAATCGATTTTTGTTTCACGCTGCAAATTTATTCAATATAAATAAGCTTAAGGCGAATTGCGTGACGCGTCAGACCGGCGACGTCGCGAACATTTAGCTTGTTCATCAAATTATTCCGGTGAGTTTTGACGGTCGTTTCGCTGATATGCAGTTTGCCGGCGATTTCCGCTGACGAGCAGCCTTCGGCGATAAGCTGTAAAACCTCTCGTTCGCGATTAGTCAGCTGAACTTCGCTCGTGCTCGATCCATTATTATTTTTATTGTTGTTGTTTTGAATCTTGTTAACCGCGTCGGCAATTTCCCGGCTAAAATAAACTTTACCTTTAGCCCCGTAACGAATGGCTTCAACCAAATCTTTAGCCGCGCCGCATTTAAGCACATAGCCGGAAATCCCTGCGTTGAGCATATCTCGAATATACGCTTCATCCATATGAATAGTTAAGGCGATGACCCGGGTTTTCGGGCTGATTTTGCGAATTTGCAGAGCCGCGTCAATTCCGTTTAATTCCGACATTGAAATATCGACGACAACGACGTTCGGGTGTAACTGGTCTACTAATTTTACCAATTGCCGACCGTTCGAGCATTGGCTGATTACGTTGAAATTAGGCTCTTCACGAAGTAGTGAAGCAATACTTTCACGTACTAATTCATGATCATCTGCCAATATTATGGTTGTCACGCGATATTCCTCCCGGACATTACCGTTTTTTTTATATCGGGAGTGTGAGTTTTACAGTACAAGAGGTGATGAGGTCAGGTAAATTTGTACTTTCTCAGTTTCGACAGAAAAGTAAATAAAAAAAACTTCAGTGCCGAATAGTTCCAGAAAACAATCTAAAACGATTGTAACTGAGAATAAAGTTTTTTAAGCGGTTTGTTTGTCATTAAGATTACAAAAATACGGTTTTTATGAAGGCAACTTTAAATGACGGCTTTTAGGTTTTATCCGGAATAAGTTAATTATAAGCAGGGAATAGCTTAACGCCTGAGAGACGGAATCGGGTTGGAGATTTACTTTAAATCAGTCGAGAGGAACTTCAAGACTAATTTTAGTTCCTTTTCCGATTTGCGAGATGATATGCAGTTTCGCACCGATTATTTCGGCTCTTTCGCGCATACTTGCCAGTCCGATACCTCGGTTTGCTATTTTCTTTAAGTCGAATCCGCAGCCGTTGTCTTCAATTACCGCCAAAGCAGTTTTATCTGTCACGGCGAGTTTGAGCGAAATCGATTCGGCGGCGCCGTGATTGACGGCGTTTGTCACGGCTTCCTGCGCAATACGATAAATAGCCCGTTCAATAGTTGATTTCAGGCGCGGAAAGGCGGAACAAAAATTAAGCGAAATTTCAGATGAGCTGCCGGATGAGAGGTTTTTTATATCGGACACAAATTTGCGCAGCGCTTCGGGTAATCCGAAATCCTCCAAAACTCCCGGGTGAAGAATATGCGCCATTTTACGCAAAGACTGCTGGTTTGTTTGCAAAAGCTCCTGCGCTACGACTAGATCGGCAATGATTGAATGTTCATCCGGAAGTAATTCGACAATTCTTTTTTCAAGCCGGTGAAGTTTGATGGAAGCGATGACTAATTGCTGCGCGACTTCATCGTGAAGCTGGCGCGAAAGATGCCGCCGTTCATCTTCACGCGCTTGATCGAGCCGTTCGAGCAAATTGCGCCTTGATTCTTCTGTTTGCTTTCTTTTGATTCCGTTGGCGATGGCATTAGAAACCGACGCCATCGCCTGAATCGTCAAATCGGTTAATTGATGTCGAGCGAAAGCGCATATTACGCCGACCAGTTCTTCCTCGACGATTAAAGGATAACCGGCAAAGGCTTTCATTCCTTCGTTTTTAATCCAACTTTTATCATTGAAAAGCGGTTCGTCGAGCACATTGTTAGTTAAACAAGGCATTCGAGTTTGCGCGATCATTCCGACTTTTCGCTGACCTATCGGGATCTCAGAGTATTGAGCGTCAAGAGGCAAGTCTATTCCGGCGCCGGCTTCCAAAGTTAAAACGCCGGCATCATTATCAATCGTCCAAACGCGGACAAAAGCCACTTCCAAATGCTGCACTAAAACCCGGGAGCAATGCTGCAATACGCAGCGCAAGTCTCCTTCTCGAATAAGGGCGGAGTTAACGTCTTCGTTAAGCGAGGCGAGGCGCTCACGCTCGCGCAGCAGTTTATCCGTTTGTCGGTCAGATGAAGAATCGTGAGAATCAAATGACATTGCAAATTCTACCTCCTAATTATTAACAAGCCGCAGCCTCTATGATCAGACAAGATGGTCTGTTTGCGTTACGTGAACGAGCCGCGCCTGATTAAATGAACGGGCATTACCGGTATTAAGATTAGATAATTTTCTCGAATTGAGCAGTTGAAAGCAATTTTTAGTTTTTATTAAACTCGAACTTCTATTTTTTGTAAAGAAAATTCTTTTTTCGGATATCGGACAGGTATAATTTTCCGTAAGTGCGATGTTTCTATAAATTAAACGGATATGCATTTTCCCATTGATTTACACGCTAAAAAGAATTTTTCATTTTATCCTCCTTTCGGAGGATTACGTCATTAATCCAACACGGTATATATTCTTAGGATATTAAAGATTTCGGAAATTGTTTATGCATTCTCAAGCGCAAACACTTAAAACTCTCACTTAAACATAAGAATGTTTATTGTCGCCTGTCTCTTTCAGGCATTCTGATGGCTTATACGGAAATAAACAAAATTTTCATCAATTGACAAATTTTACATAATTTATTCGCCTTTTAAATCAAGGCTTCCCTTAGCGGTTTCACGCGATCTTCGTGCTTTTTAAACAAAGCTCGCAAGGCGCAACTGGGGAGAGGTGCGTTTAAAAGGCGCGGGCACGTCAAAAGGTTATTAATACTAATGAAAACGAAAAGTAAAACAATCAAAGAAACCAAGGACAAGAAAAAAAGAAAACGCACCGCGCGCGTTATTTGTCATGACAAAAACGAATTTTGGACGACCCAGACGCAGTTTTGGCAATGGGTGAGAGAACTAAAAGTTATCAAGCTGCACAACAGCCCTTTGACCGGAATGTTTGCGCGTCCCGATGAAGAATCGATGATCGTGATAAACAACACGGTCTTAAATCGCGTTCACCGCAATCATATCGGCGAAGTGCTGGCGTCCAGGCGTTTAATGAAACCGAGGAAAAGCTGATGAAACAAATAAATCTTTTCAAATACCCGGCGCAGCCGGGACAGATATTAATCGGCACCGTCATTTTTCTGACAATTTCAATCGTTTTGCTTTCAAAGGAAGCTTGCGCGCAGGAAGTCGTTAAAACAGGCGGCGATATCGTCAAAATTCAGGAAAACCCCGCGATTAATAAAGAATCGGTAATTAATAAAGAATCGGAACAGTATCTGATCGGTTCGGGCGACGTTCTGGATATCCGAATTTACAATCGCCCGCAGCTTTCGCGCGATTCGGTGCGGGTTGACGGGCGCGGGCGAATTCAGCTTCCTCTGATCGGCGAGGTGCAGGCGTCTTGTCTGACCGAAAGCGACCTGGCAAAGGCGATTACAAAACCGTTTCTCGAATATTTGCGAAATCCGCACGTCGAAGTTTTTATCAAAGAATATCAATCAAAGCCTGTGATGGTGATCGGCGCGGTTCGCGACGCCGGTCAGTTTCAGCTGCGCCGCCGCGTGCGGATTTTGGAACTTTTATCGCTCGCCGGCGGCTTGACCGATCAGGCTGACGGGCGAATTCAGGTCAAACACGCGCCCGAAATGCAAACCTGCGGCGAAGCGGGCGGCGAAACCGAAAATGCGGCGAGCGGCGAATGGTACAACATCGCCGATTTGCTTCGTCAAAGCGAAAATGCCGGGCAAATTCCGTATGTTCAGCCCGGCGACACGATCAATCTGCTCGAAGCCGACAAAGCCTTTATCGTCGGCAATGTGGTTAAGCCTTCCACGCTTTTATTAAAGGAGCGAATCACTATTACCGAAGCCGTCGCGTCTGCCGGCGGAGTTTTGCCCGATTCAAAACTCGATAAAGTCAGGATTCTTCGGCAAAACGGCGAGAACGATAAAATCAAACAGGAAATTATCGTCGATCTAAAAGCGATTAATAAGCTTCAGGCGGAAGATATCGCTTTGCAGGCAAACGATATAGTTGACGTGCCGACCTCAAACGGCAAGAAATTTCTGCGCGGCTTGATAAACAATATCGCGCCGACCATTTCGCGCGGCACTGTCAGGATAATTCCTTAAAAACGGCAATCAAATACAGCATTTTTCTGCTTTAAGCGGTGCGCCGGGTAACGCGGCAAGCGGAACGCGTCGGTAGAGGTAAACAGGTGAAGAAAACACTTCGGTACGCATTCGGAATAATTTTTTTTCTATTAACGTCAGCCGTCTGCGGCGCGCTCGCGCAAACGCCCGAGCAATGCGTGGCTTTAAATTCAACGGCGGTTTACGCCGAAAATTTCGATTCGCTTGTAAGCGCGGGAACCGGCTCGATGCCGCCGCCCGCCGGTTTCAGCCTGTCTGAAAACGGAGCGGGCGCCGACAATTTATATACGGCAAACAATGGGTTTAGCCATCTTGGAGATACATATAGTTACGGCAGCCGTGACTCGAATGAGCGAGCTTTGGGTGTGAAAACGTCCGGCTCTGTAACTTTGATTCAATTCGGCGGATGTTTTACCAATAATACCTCGCTGACGCTCGACTCAGTAGTCATTCAATACGCGGGCGAACAGTGGCGCGGAGGAACGACGGGCGCTGATACGCTGGTTTTCGAATACAGCACAAACGCCGAGAGCCTGACCGCAGGCACATACGTGCGGCATTCCGCCTTAAATTTTAGCAGCATCATTCACAGCGGCGGCGGCAGTTTGGACGGAAACGCAGCGGGAAACCGCTTGTTTATAAGGTCTTCGATTCCCGTTACGCTCGCGCCTGGAAAAACATTTTGGATTCGCTGGTCAGATTCAAATACGCTCGGCTCGGACGACGGTTTAGCCGTTGACGATCTCTTCCTGATGCCTGTCATCGGCGTCGCCAAAGCGACGATTACCGGACAGATAAAAGACAGCGGCGGAAGAGGTTTAAGCCGCGTGACGGTGACGGTCGCCGGCGGATCTCTGAATCGAAATTTGACGACGAGGACAAATGCTTTCGGTTATTACCGCTTTAACGATGTACCGGTCGGCGAGACTTACACCGTCAGCGTTTTATCGAAAAGTTACAGTTTCCCGCAATCCAGTTTAATCCTGAATTTAACCCGGAACGAAAGCGAGATCGATTTTATCGGTCGCTATCGTTGGGAGTAATTTTAACGGAGTAAATATTATGTCTTTAAGCACTAATCGAGAAATAGAAAGCCGAGAGATCGGGCTGCGAAATACATTAATCAACCGGGGCAACATCGCCGCGCGATTGCCGTATTTTGAAGATGAAAGATACGAAACGGAAACCGGCGAACGAGAAGATGAAATTCATCTGCGGGCTTATCTGCAAAGAGTCGTCAGGCATAAATGGATAGTTTTTATCATCACCTTATTATTTACTTCTGCGGCAGTCATTTATCTTTTCTATCAGCCGGATGTTTACACAGCCCATGCGCGCGTACAGGTTGACGCCGAAAATAACGTCGGTCTGTCAGACGCCGGAAAAACCGTTTCGCCGTTTGATGACCGCGCTTATTTTAATACGCAGCTGGAGCTGCTCGAAAGTCCGGGATTGATTTTGCGCGTCGTTAAAAAGCTGGGTTTGGAAAACAACCGGGATTTTATGACCGGCGACGCCGGTACGACGAATAAATGGCAATCGAAGTTTAACGAAGTGACCGGTCTTTACGACAAAACGGGTCAGCCGGTTAATCAAACGACAGTAAAGCCCGTTAAAGAAGAAACAAAACAGACTCGTTCCGCAAAAAAAGGTGAATCTTTAACGCCTTCTGAAAACGATTCGTTAATGCAGGTTGTTAAAGCGGTTCAGGAAAAGATCGTTGTCGAGCCGGTTTTGCGCGCGCGCCAGAACATCAAGGATACTCGCCTGATCAGCATTAGTTTTCATCACCGTGACCCGCAGATTTCGATGCTCGTTTCCAACGCCCTCGCCGATGAACTGGTCGTTACCAATCTCAAAAATAAAATGAGGGTCAATAATAACGAGAACGATTATCTGCAAAATAACATTGCGGATTTAAAGGCGCAAATCCAGCGCGACGAGCAAAAATTGCTTTCTTTCGGACGCAATTATCAACTGCCTTCGCTCGACAGCTCGCAGAACACCGTGGTTGAAAGGCTTGTCGGCTTAAATCGACAGCTTCTCGAAGCCGAAAACGCGCGAAAGCTGGCGGAAGCCGAATACCAATCGTCGCAAAATCAAGGCGTCGCGGACGCTCTGGCTGAATCCGGCGATAAACAAATCGGCGAAATCGACTCCAAATTAGGCGATCTTCGCCAGCGCCGCGCGCAATTGCTGGTCGAAGCAACCGAAAAATATCCGGAAGTGATAGAAGTCGACCGGCAAATCGCGGTTCTCGAAAAACAGGCGCAGGACAAGCGCAAGCATTCGACCGCGCTCTTTAAAACAAATGCGGAAGCTCACTACCGGCAGGCGCTCTACCGCGAAGAATCCGTGCGTAAAGCGTTCGAGCGGCAGCGCGGCGAAACGCTCGGGCAAAACGAAGCGGCGATAAATTACCGAATCGTTCAGCAGGGACTGGAAACAAATAAAAATCTGCTCGATGAAATGTCGAAGCGCGAAAAAGAAAACGAAATGCTAAAGGCGAAAGCGCCTAACAATATCCGCGTCATTGATTACGCGGCGTTGCCGACCGAGCCGGTTGACCCGAAACGCGCGCCGTTTCTCGGCTTGGTTTTTCTTTTTTCATTTACGCTCGGCATCGGCGGCGCGCTTTTGAAAGATTATTTCGACGACAGCGTGCACACGACCGATGAAGTCGAAAAAACGCTGAGTCTTCCGGCGCTCGCCGTTATTCCGCAGGTCGGCAGAGGAATCATCAATTATCGCCGCCGAACGGCGGATTCAGCCGCCGGATTGCGGATTATTCAAAACGACGAGGCGGACGCGACGACTCGCGAAAACGAAGCCGAACTGCTTTTTAACGCCGATATTCAATCGCCTTTAGCCGAAGCCTTCCGCCGTTTGCGAACGGCGCTGCTTTTATCTCCGAGCGTCGGCGAGGTTAAAAAAATTCTCGTAACTTCAAGCCAGCAAGCCGAAGGCAAAACGACGACCGCCCTGAATATTGCGACCAGCCTGGCGCAGACGGGCGCGAAAGTCTTGATAATCGATGCCGATTTGCGCAATCCGCGACTGCATAAAATTTTCAATGCTCCCGTCGAAAACGGGCTCAGCGATATTTTCGGGCGCAAGGTCGAGCAGGACGAATTGTTCAAAAAATTTATCAGGCAGCACAATTTGCTTTACGTGATGACAGCCGGCTCCACTTCAATAAATTCAGCCGAATGTCTCGGGTCGGAGCGGATGCGCGATTTGTTGATACTTCTCGAGCCGATTTTCGATTACATCGTCATCGACTCGCCGCCGGTCGTCAATTTCGTAGACAGCACAATCCTCGCGACTTTGGTTGACGGCGTGCTTTTCGTCGTGCAGGGCAATCGCAGCTCGCGCGAAATGGTGCGTCATTCGACAAAGGTTTTAAGAACGGTCGGGGCGAAAATTATCGGAGTCGTTCTTAACAAAGTCAGTATGCCGACAAAATATTATTACGGTTGAAAATTCGAAGATTTCACGAACGTTTCTCGCGATTTAGCGCCGTAAAAACGAAGTTCTTTGAAAAAAAATTCTTTGAAAAATAATTCTTTGAACAACAAGCGGCAGTTTTCGATTATGTCTCAAGAAAAACAGGGATTGACGCAAAAAGTTCTGAGCGGATTGTTTTGGACGGCGGGCGGAAAAGGGGCGCAGGCGGTTTTGCAGTTTGTCGTGATGGCGATACTGGCGCGGCTGATGTCGCCGCTCGAATTCGGCATTGTCGGCGCGGCGATGATCATCGTCGGATTTTCCGATATCTTAACGCGGCTCGGTCTCGGACCGGCGCTCGTGCAGCGATCCGAGCTCAAACCGGCGCATTTGGGAACGGCGCTATTCGTATCGCTGATCTTCAGTTCTCTGACCGGCGCGTTGATATGGATTTTCGCGCCGACTGCCGCCGGATTTTTCAATTACGAAGGCGTTGAAACGGTTTTACGAGCTTTAGCGTGGTTGTTTCCGATTCGCGGCTGCGGCGTTGTCGCCGATTCGCTCGCCCAGCGCGAAATGCGCTTTAAATGGCTCGCGAGCCGCGATGCGCTTTGTCTTTTCGTCGGTTACTTCGGTGTTGGAGTCGGTTTGGCGTTGGCGGGTTTCGGCGTCTGGGCGTTGGTCGCGGCAAGTCTTGTGACGGCGTCGATAAGAACCATTGCCTTGCTGATTGAATACCCGCCGAAACATTTTCTGCCGCAGCGACGGGCATTTCAGGAGCTGGTTTATTTCGGCGGCGGTTTTACCCTCGCCCGGATCGCCAATTACCTCGCTTTGCAGGGCGATAACCTGGTCGTCGGGCGCATGCTCGGTTTGCCCGCGCTCGGTTTATACGGTCGGGCTTATCAATTGATGTCCGCCCCGGCTTCGCTTTTCGGTCAGGTTCTCGATGATGTGCTGTTTCCTTCGATGTCGAAAATGCAGCACGAAAAAGAGCGCCTGGCAAAGGCTTACCTGCGCGGGGTTTCCTTGATTGCTCTGGTGATGCTGCCGGCGAGCGTCGTCTCAATTATTATCGCGCCCGAACTGGTTCGATTTCTTCTCGGCGCGAAGTGGATGGAAGTCGTGCTGCCGTTCAGAATTTTAACGCTCGGCTTAATTTTGCGAACCAGCTATAAAATGAGCGATTCGCTGGCGAGGGCGACAGGCTCGGTTTACAGGCGCGCCTGGCGACAGGCGGTTTACGCGGCATCGGTAATCGGCGGGGCGTGGATCGGGCAATTCTGGGGCATCGCGGGCGTCGCCGCGGGCGTTTTAGCTTCGCTAATCATAAATTTCACGCTCATGGCGCAGATGAGCTTAAACGTCGTCGGAATTTCGACTCGAACTTTTTTAAAGGTGCACGAAAAGGCTTTTCTGCTGTCAATGACAACCGCCCTTGTGACTTTGCCGACAGTCGTTTTTCTAAGGCAGGCGAATGCGCCGCCGTTTTTGCTTTTAATCGTTACGGGGTTGGTTTTATTCGTTTATTTTTCATTAATTATCGTTTTCGCGCCGCATCGTTTTCTCGGTGAGGAAGGAATGTGGATGCTGTACGTATTAAAAAATTATGTTCCTGATAAATATGCAGACAAGTTTGCGTTTATTAAAGAAAACCGCGAACGGAAACCAGCGGTCGTATCCGATGGAAGCGCCGAAAACAACGGCGTCTCCGGTTGAAACGGTTTGCGCTCCGAACGATTTGATCGGCGATTTGCTGACGATGCTCGATGCGGAAAAGATTCGCTATTGTCATTGGAAAAGCAACTGGAAAATCGAACGCTGGCTGAGAGCCGAAGGCGATCTCGATTTGCTGATTAGAAACGCGGATGTTTGCCAGTTCACATCAATCGTCAGCCGCATGGGATTTAAAAAAGCGCTTCCGCCGGCGGACAAAGATTTGCCCGGCGTGATTAATTATTACGGCTACGACGCGAAAACCGGAAAATTTATACATATTCACGCGCATTACCAGCTCGTGTTCGGACACGATTTAACGAAGAATTATCGTTTGCCGATCGAATCGGCTCTGCTCGATTCGGCTGTCGCGCACGGCGCCGTGCGGCTGACCGCGCCCGAAATCGAATTGATTCTTTTCGTCGTGCGGATGGTCTTAAAGTTTTCGGCAGCGGAAACGTTTGCCCGACGCGCCGCCGGAACATACGAAAATTTTTCCGGCGCGATTCGAAGAGAAATCGAATATCTCGAATCTCAAATTAAACCGCCCGCGCTCGTCGACGACGCTTTACGGCGGCATTTTCCGATGCTGGATAAAAACTTATTCGACGATTGCCTCGCTTCTCTGCAGCCGAAGGCGACGATTTCGCGGCAGTTTGTAGTCAAGCGAAAGCTCGAGCAGGCGCTTGCGCCGCACGCGCGACAGACGCGCCCGGTCGAATCAATCGTTCGCCTGAAGCGACGCGCGGCGGCGATCGGGCAAAAATTCATTTTGAAAAATAAATCGCGCAAGCGCCTGGAAAACGGCGGCGCTTTAATCGCCCTTGTCGGCGGCGACGGCGCGGGCAAATCAACCTGCGTCAAAGAGATTTCCCGCTGGTTATCGAAAAAGTTTCAGACCGAAGCGATTCACATCGGCAAACCTCCGAAATCGGCGCTGACTTTGAGTATCGCCGCCGCCCAAAAAGCGCAGCGGGCTTTATATAAAATCGGCATTGGAAATCATTCGCCTGACGAAGACGAAACGACTTTAGACGCCGATTTTTTGCAGCGTCTTCGCTGGCTTTCGACGGCGCGCGATCGGTACCGGCTTTATATAAAGGCTCGTCGCCGCGCGACAAACGGCGCAGTCGTCATCTGCGATCGTTATCCGGTGTCCCAGGCAAAGCTGATGGACAGCCCGAAAATCGCGCGTTCGCTGAACAAAGCGCCGAAAAACGGGTTGATAAAAAACCTCGTCGAGCGCGAAGAATGGTATTACCGGCAAATTATGCCGCCGGATATTTTGCTGGTTTTGCGCGTTGACCCGGAAACGGCTGTCAGGCGAAAAAAAGATGAACCGGCTGAACACGTTCGCACGCGTTCGGCGGAATTATGGCAGATCGATTGGCAGGGAACCGGCGCATATCTGATCGATACCAGCCGGAAAATACCGGAAGTGCTGGCGGAACTGCGCTCGCTGATCTGGCGAAAATTGTAAGCAACTTATTTTCAGACATTTACGTTCATTTACCTTTATTTCCATCTATATGAGATCGATGCCTTTGGTTGCTGAAATTGTCGGACCGTCAGGCGCGGGCAAAAGCACTCTGTCCGGCACGCTGAACGACGCGGAGCGAAACGTCCGCGCCGGATTGACGGTTTGGGGATTGCCTTTTTCGATGCTGCTCGCGGCGGCGTTTTTATCTGTTCCCGCGCTGATCGGTTTATGCGCCGAACGCAAACGGTTTCGTCTGGATGAAATCAAGCAGATCATCCGTCTGAACGCTTTTTATCGCCGCTTGAAAAAAGAGAGCGGCATTAATGTCAAGTCGAATTACAAGGCTTTGTTTCTTGATGAAGGAATCGTTTTCGCGCTCGCTAAACTGCGCGCGGACCGCGCCGCCGACGCGAAAACTCACAAAATATTAACAAGCAAATGGGAAGAAAATGCGCTGAATCGGTGGTCGGAAATGCTGAACGCCGTTATCTGGCTCGACGCGCCGGACCATTTGTTGATCGAACGCATTAGATGCAGAACAAAACAGCACCGGATGAAACACAAACCGGACGATGAAATTTACGAATTCTTAGCACGCTATCGCGCTTCGTACGAGCAAATTATTAATGAGTTAAAATCGCGCGGGCGAATCAGCGTTATTAAGTTTCGCACCGACGACGCAACGATTGACCGCATGGCAAACGAAATTTTTCAATTTGTCGAACGAAAGGACGCGCCATATTAGCAGTTGCTTTCATACAAAGGTTTTTAGAATTGGAGAAAGAAATGACAATACGGAAAAAATTTGCTGCCGGGGCGGCAAATCAAGCTCGAAGGATAGAACGTAATTTCAAGACATTTGCCATTATATTGCTTTTCGCGCAGGCGCTTTTATTAAACGCTCAGGCGCAGACGATTAAGTTTGCCGTTATCGGAGATTTCGGATCCGGCGACGAGCACGAAAGAGAAGTAGCCGATTTAGTTAAAAGCTGGAACCCGGATTTTATTACGACGACCGGCGATAACAATTACCCGGACGGCGAAGCATCGACGATAGACAAAAATATCGGACAGTTTTATCACGATTATATTTACCCGTATAAAGGCAGTTACGGCGCGGGCGCTGCCGGAGTTAACAGATTTTTCCCGACGCTCGGCAATCACGACTGGAATACGCCGAAGGCGCAGCCGTATCTGGATTATTTCACCTTGCCCGGCAACGAACGGTATTACGATTTCGTTCGCGGACCGCTGCATTTGTTTATGCTCGACAGCGACGTGGCTGAACCGGACGGAATTACGGAAACATCCGTGCAGGGGCAATGGCTGAGAAATAAACTGGCGGCTTCGACCGCGCCCTGGAAAATCGTTATCTTTCACCACACGCCGTATTCCTCGCGCACCTCGACCACAAAGCTTCAATGGAGCTTCCAGGAATGGGGAGCGACCGCGGTTATTGCCGGACACGCTCATTTGTATGAACGCGTGATGAGAAACGGGTTTCCGTATTTTACGAACGGTTTAGGCGGCGAAAGCGGCGGAACGTTCGGAACACCGATCGCGGGAAGCGAAGTGCGTTACGGGGAAGATTACGGCGCGCAATTAGTCACTGCCAGCGCCGACACGATTACGTTCAAGTTTATAACGCATACTGGAACACTAATAGACGCTTACACGATCAGCAACCTTCAGCTGACGGCGCCGAGCGCTCTCGAAGCGACGGCGGCTTCCGGCACTCAAATCAATCTTTCGTGGACCGATAACGCGTCTAACGAAGACGGCTTTAAGATCGAGCGCTGTCAAAATTCCTCCTGCACGAATTTCGTTGAAATCGCGGAGGTTTTAGCGAACGATACGACTTACAGCGACAGCGGACGAACGCCGCTGACAACTTACCGTTATCGCGTTCGAGCATTTAACAGCGGCGGCGATTCCGCTTACACAAATACGGCTCAAGCTCTGACCGGCGATCCGCCAAGCACGGTTTTCAGCGATAATTTCAACGACGGCACGCGGGACGCGACGAAATGGAATCTCGGAATTTTCAGCCGAAGCGCGAGTTATTTCGATCCGAACATAGTTGTTGTCGAACAAAACGGGCAATTATCGATTACGCCGCGCTCTTCGACGACCGGCAATCTATACGGCGGTTATCTATCGGCTGCAACGTGGAACTTAACCGATGCCGCCGCCGAAGTCGAAGCCGCGCAGAAAACTGCCGGCTCTGCCGTAACCATGTTTTCCGTCGGCACCGATAAAGATAACTGGTTCAGTTTTCGTGCGAAAGGCAGTTCGCTGTATTTGGAAAGCCGAAAGGCGGGCGTGACGACCGACATTACGCTCAGCTACAGCGCGGTGCAGCACCGCTTCTGGCGAGTGCGGCACGACCCGCTAAGCGATACGGTCGCTTTTGAAACAAGCGCCGACGGCAATATCTGGACGACGCAGTGGAGCGTTGCGAGAGGCTTTGCAATAAGCGCGGTGAAATTTGAATTGATCGCCGGAACCGGCGGCGCGGTTGCGGCTCCGGGCTCGGCTCGGTTCGATAACTTTATTTTTGAAAATAACAATTCCACTTCCGCACCGCCGGCAGCGCCGGGAAATCTATTGGCGACGGCTTTTTCGAGCAGTCAAATTAATCTTTCATGGACCGACAATTCGAGCGACGAAGACGCCTTTGCGATCGAACGCTGTCAAAACGCAAACTGTACGGGATTTACCGAAATCGCCAAGGTAGGAGCCAATGTGACGAGTTACAGCAGTACGGGATTATCGGCGAACACGGTTTACCGGTTCCGCGTTCGCGCGTCTGACGGCGGGGCGATTTCGGATTATTCCAACATTGCGCAGACGACAACGCCTTTGCCGCCGACGCTTCCGCCGGACGCGCCGACCAATCTTACAGCAAAGGCAATTTCGATTAGTCAAATTGATCTCGCCTGGTCAATTAATTCCGACAATGAAGACGGATTTAAAATTGAGCGCTGTCAAAACGCCACTTGTACGAACTTTACCGAAATCGCGCAGGTCGGTTTCGATGTCGGCGTTTACAGCGATACAGGTCGCGCCGCGGGCACTCTTTACCGTTACAGGGTTCGCGCCTTTAATAGCGGCGGAACTTCGGCTTATTCAAATACGGCGGAAGCTTCGACGTTATCACAAACGCCGACCTTGCCGGCAGCGCCTTCGAATTTGACGGCGACGGCAGCTTCGTCCGTTCAAATAAACCTGGCATGGACGGATAATTCGGCAAATGAAGACGGTTTCAAAATCGAGCGTTGTCAAAATGCCGCCTGCACGACTTTTGCGGAAGTCGCTCAAGCTGCGGCAGGCACGACCGTTTACACGGATTCCGGTTTGACGGCTGGCACAAGCTATCAATATCGCGTTCGCGCATATAACGCGGGAGGTAATTCAGCTTATTCGAATACGGCAAGCGCGACGACCATGCAGGCGACGCAAACGCCGTTAGCTCCGAACGCGCTGATGGCATCGTCGGCTTCGGCAACTCAGATTAACCTTTCATGGACGGACACCGCCGCTAACGAGAGCGGTTTCAAAATCGAGCGCTGCCAAAATACGGGCTGCACAAACTTCGTTCAAATCGCACAGGTCAGCGCAGACATTACGACTTACAGTAACACGGCATTAACGACAGGCACTTTATATCGTTATCGCGTCCGCGCGTATAACGCGAGCGGCGATTCGGCTTATTCGAATATCGCCGAAACGACGGCGCAAAATCCGCCGGCGACGCTGCCCGCAGCGCCGAGCAATTTAGCGGCGACGGCACAATCCGCGACTCAAATAAACTTGACGTGGACGGATAATGCGTCTAACGAAGACGGCTATAAAATCGAGCGCTGCCAGAATGCCGCCTGCACGAATTTCGTGGAAATCGTGCAAACGGCGGCGAACATAAACGCTTATAACGATACGGGGCGAACGGCGAACACTGTTTACCGGTACCGGATTCGCGCCTTTAACAGCGCGGGCAGCTCGGCATATTCAAACACTGCCGAAGAAACTACGCTGACCCAAACGCCGACCGCGCCGGCAGCGCCGTCAAATTTGACGGCGGCAAGCACTGCGGCGCAGATAAACTTAGAGTGGACGGACAATGCGACCAACGAAGACGGTTACAAAATCGAGCGCTGTCAGAATGCCGCCTGCACGAACTTTGTCGAAATCGGGCAGGTAAGTTCGAATGCCATCGATTATAGCGATATGAACATTACGTCGAATACCGTTTACCGCTACCGTGTAAGAGCATTTAATGCGGGCGGAAATTCGGCTTATTCAAACACAGCCGAAGCGAATACAAGCGCGCCGAGCGGATATTTCAGTGACGATTTCGAAGATTCCGTGCGCGATCCTGCGAAATGGAATCAGGGAATTTTCAGCTTTGCTTCGACGAGCCAGGATTCGCTGGTTGCGGTCGCCGAGCAAAGCGGGCAGCTTTCGATTACGCCGCGCGCAAGCGTAACCGGAGCGCATTATAACGGTTACGTTACCGCCGAGAGCGCGAATATGACTAATGCCTTGACAAGCATCAGAGTTTCGCAGAAAGCCGCCGGAAATTCCCAGACGCTTTTCTCGATCGGTATCGACAGCAGCAATTTTTACCGGTTCAGATCGCGCGGCAGCACGATTTATATGGAAAGCTCGATCGGCGGAACGCTGACGTCGACGAGCGTTTCGTCGACGTCAGCGCCGCGCGTCTGGCGTATTCGTCACGACGCGGCGGCAGATACGATTGTCTTTGAAACCAGCGCCGATGAGGGACTGACTTGGGTTGTACGCCGAACGGTGGCGCGGCAATTTGCGATAACAAACGTGAAAATCGAAATAATTGCCGGAACAAGCGAATCGGTGGCTGCGCCCGGAATGGCGCTCTTTGATAATTTCCGTTTCCAATCAGTCGGAACTCCTTAAAACAGGTCTGAAATCTAAAATGCTGACCGTTAGCATTTCAGACACGCCGGTTTAATCGTTACGACTCGATAATTTAAGTTTTCAGTGGTTTTAAGAACAACTGAAAAGGGCAGATACGAAATTGAAATTCAATCCGAAATTATTGACTTTTCCGGATTGAATTTCAATTTTCAAGGAGTTGGGAGAAATGAAATTTTTGAATTCATCATGCGTTAGTTTGTCTTCGTTCAAAGATCAATTTAATTACTGTTTACGTTCAATTTTTCAGGATATAAAAAGTTTCCGGTGCGGGAAAAACGGTTTATGTCTTATATTTTTCGGATTTTTTAGCGCGACGTCTTTCCCGCCGTTTTCCGCTTCGGCGCAAACGGGCGTCGTGCGTTTCGCCGTGATCGGCGATTACGGCACAGACAGCAGCGGCGAAAGGGATGTTGCGGATTTAGTCAAAAGTCGAAGCCCTGATTTTATTATCGGTGTCGGCGACAATAATTACCCGGACGGCGAGACTTCGACGATAGACAGGAATGTCGGCAAGTATTATCACGAGTTTATCTTTCCATACAACGGGAATTACGGCGCGGGCGCGAGCGAGAACCGCTTTTTCCCGACGCTCGGCAATCATGACTGGCACGCTGAAAACGCACAGCCTTATCTCGATTACTTTAATTTGCCGGGCAACGAGCGTTACTACGATTTCGTGCGCGGACCGGTACATTTTTTCGCTATCGACAGCGACTCGCAGGAACCTGACGGCAGCAATGTGAATTCCGTCCAGGCGAATTGGCTGAAAAACAAGTTAGCTTCTTCAAAAGCGGTTTGGAAAATCGTTTATTTTCATCATCCGCCGTATTCGTCAGGCAAACACGGCTCGACGGAAAGACTACAGTGGAAGTTTAAGGAATGGGGCGCGACGACCGTTATCAGCGGGCACGACCATATTTACGAGCGCCTGCTTATTAATAATTTTCCGTATTTCGTCAATGGTTTGGGCGGCGCCGGACGATATTCTTTGGAAGACACAGTGTCGGGCAGCCAAAAGCGCTACAACGCCGATTACGGGGCGATGTTCGTTGAAGCGAGCAGCGCGGAAATCACGTTCAGGTTTGTCAATCGTGAACAGGTATTGATCGACAGCTATACGATTACCGATTCGCCGCAGTTCGGCGCGCCGAACAATCTGCGCGCGACAACCGTATCGAACAATCAAATAAATTTAAGTTGGACGGACAATTCTAACAGCGAAAGCGGTTTTCTGGTCGAGCGATGCCGGGGAACTGGCTGCGCGAATTTTCAACAAATCGGGCAGGTCGGCGCTAACGTTACCGATTACAGCGATTCCGGATTGGAAGCAGCCGTTTACGCGTATCGCGTCCGAGCCTTTAACGAAACTGAAAATTCGGCTTATTCAAACAGCTCCGAGGCGAGCACGATAACGGTTTCCCCGACGGACGTTTTCAGCGACAACTTCGATGACGGAATTTTTGACGCGTCGAAATGGACTCACGGGATTTTCAGCCGGCATCTTTCGAGTCTTGATGCGCAAACTTCGGTTATAGAACAAAACGGGCGATTGCAAATCACGCCGCGGGCGGGCGAGGACAGCGGCAATTATAACGGTTACGTATCGACGAGCGCGTGGAACATGACCGGATCGAGCGCGGAAGTAGAAGTCGTTCAATCGGGTAACAGTAAAACCGTTACGATCCTGGCGGTCGGAACCGACGACGATAACTGGTACCGTTTCCGTGCAAAAGGCGGCACGCTGTATCTCGAAAGGCGGAAAAACGGCAGCACATCGCGCACAGCTATTAATTTCGACAAGACGCGGCATCGTTTCTGGAGGCTGCGACACGATCCCGCAGCCGACACAATCGTTTTTGAAACGAGTCCTGACGGGGAAAAATGGACGGCGCGCCGAACGGTCGAGAGACAGACTGCGATCACGGCTCTCAAAATAGAATTAATTGCCGGGACAATTGCTAACGATGCCGCGTCCGGAACGGTTCTGTTCGATAACTTTATTCTGAGAGGCAATACAGCGCAGTAAAGCGCGCTTTTCTCTCAAAATTTTCTTTCAAAATTTTGCCGGTTTCGCGTTCGGCGCCGTAAAAACCGAATCAATCAGTTATGGCACTTGAATCAGAGTATTTTGAACGGCGGCATTTAGGGGCGAGCCCCGATCCGGGTTGGCAGCTCGCCGCTATTAAGCCCTTTAATGAGAAGTTTTACGCGGAAAAAGATCTCGAGCCGCGAGACTTTTACGTCGTTCCGCCGGTCCGCTGGGCGTTTTACGGCTTTATCGCGACGATTCCGTTCGAGACGATAAATCTGGGTATTCCAATTGAAATTACGATGATTTCACTCGGAATACTCATTTTATCGCTTGTCTTTCAAATGCCGGTTGTTTTTCGGAAACCTCCGGCGGCTTTCTGGCTGTTTCTGCTTTACGCGGTTATTTTCGCCATTCCGATCCTGTTGATGTCCGCTTATTACAAAGACAGGGCGCAGTGGCAGCTGATGATTCTCGTGCAATTGCTTTCGGTCTGCTGGATCGCTTACAACCTGATGAAATCGGAAAAAGTGGCGCGCTCGGCGCTGCTTGTGCTCGCTTTATCGTGCGTCTTTTTGTCGCTTCTGCAATGGACGGGAATTACCGCCGGAGTTGCCGCATTGGGAAATAAATCGGCACGGGTGAGCGCGCTCGGTTTTCACCCTAATAATATCGCGCGCATTTTATCGCTCGGGCTGCTTTCGCTTATCGGTTTGGCTTACGGGCAGCGGAAAAGTTTTATCAAACCACCGATTTTCGTCTGGATCAGTTTTGCGATTATCGGCATTACCATCGTGCAGACCGGTTCGCGCGGCGGGCTGCTTGCTTTAGGAGCGGGAATTTCAGTTTTTGTGCTGCGCAAGGGAAGCATTGCCGTAAAAGCGCGCAACTTAATGCTTGTCGCGGTTGGCATCGGTTTTTTTATTTTTATCGCTTCGCAATCGGCTACGACCAGCTCGCGGTTTGAAGACGCGTTTGAAGAAGGCGATCTGGCGCGGCGCGAGCAAATTTACCCGGCAGCCTGGGAAATGATCGAGGAAAAACCGATTTTCGGCTGGGGACCCGTCGCGGCGCAGTATGAACTCGGAGCGCGTCTCGCACATGATCGGGAAGACAGCAAAAACGCTCATAATTTAATTCTTCACGTGCTCGTTTCGGTAGGAATCGTCGGCGCCATTCCTGTTTTTGCCGGGATGGCGCTGGCGCTGCTCGCGGCTTGGCGCGCGAGACGCGGTTCGCGCGGCGTTTTGCCGCTGGCGCTTTTAACCGCGGTTTTGGTCGCCAATATGAGCGGTATCTGGATCGGCAACAAAATGCACTGGCTGGTTTTGGGCTACGCTCTTTCGAGCGCGGCGGTTTTATCTTTTAACAAAAATAACAAAAAAACTCGGCGGCAATATGCGCCGAAGCTGGATGCCGCCGCGCGGGCGGCTTTTTAATTTAACTGCAATGATTGGACAAATTAATATCAAACGAGCGATAAAGCGAACGAGTAACTGGACGGCGATACTGGCGCAGATGTTTTCCGTCGCCGCGCCGCGCGAGCCGCGAGCCTGTATTTTTTATTATCACCGGATCGCCGACATCGATTTCGTTGATTCGAAACTCGATGACCGCAATGTTTTGCCGCGAATATTTGAAAAACAAATCGCCGCTTTAAGCGAATTTGCCGAGATCGTTCCGCTGCCGGAATTAACAGAAAAAATAAAGCGGCGCGCGCCCCGGTCAAAGCCTTTGATCAGCTTAACGTTCGATGACGGTTACGCGAATTTTTACACGAACGCTTTGCCGATTTTAAAACGCTGCAACGCTCCGGCGACGCTTTCGATTATTACCGGCGCGGTCGATCGCGCCGCGCCGCTGCCTTCGGATAAATGGGCGGTTAAACACAGGCAAACGGTTTCACCGGAAACCTGGAAACCGATCAAATGGAACGAAATCGAAAAATGTCTCGCTTCGGGTTTGGTCACGCTCGGCGCGCATTCCGACAAACATTTAAAAGCTAACGACTGCACGCGGGCGCAGATCGAAGAAGAGGTCGAGCGTTCGGCTGAGATTTTATACGAGCGCTTCGGAAAAACAAATGTTCCGGTTTACGCCTACCCGTACGGAAATTCGCATCTCGGACACGTTCCGGAAGATTACGAACGCGCGGTTCGCCGCGCAGGGTTTCGCCTGGCTGTAACCACCGATTTCGGGCTTGTCACCGAAACGCTCAATCCTTTTATGCTTCCGCGCATCGAGGCGCACGGCGTTGATTCGGCAGCGGCGATTCGCGCGAAAACCGCGAGCCGTTTCTCGCCGTTTCGCCTTCACGACTGCTGCCGCGCGGCGAAATACCGGGTAACAAACGGAAAAAAGATCAGAACAAATATCGAAACGGCTTAAGAAATTATTAAAGGTTTTATTTTTAATATGCTGAATAATCAAATCGTTTTGCGCGAGGCTACGGCGCTGGAAGTTGGAAATTGGGACGAGCTCGTCACGCGCTTTGAGAATCATCGCGTCACGCACACGCTCGCGTGGATTCGCTCGCTTGCAGATTCGGAAAAAGGGAAACCGCTTTTTCTGGTTTACGAAAAAAACGGTGAAATCGTCGGGTGTCTGCCCGGTTTGATTACCGGAATCGGTTTGCTGCGCGTTTTCGGCTCGCCGCTTCCGGGCTGGCAAACCAGGAGCATGGGACCTGCTTTTCGAGCCGAAAGCATTTCAACCGGCGAAATTATCGAGCCGCTAATTCCTTTTTTGGAAAAGCGGCACAACATACATCACATCGAGATTATGAATCATCATCTTGATCACGAAGAAATGAGCGGCGGCGGTTTTCGTCCCGAGCTGCGACCGGTTTTCCGCGTTCCGATGTTTCCCGGCGACGAAGATCGCGTGCTGAAAAATATGAAGCAAAACGCGCGCAACCGTATAAAAAAGGGAATCAAGCTCGGACTGTCGGCGAAATTCATAGATGATGAGCGATTTGTCGAAGAGATTTACGATCAGCTCGTCGAAGTTTACGCTCGCGGCGGAAACACGATTCCTTTTAATAAAAAGCGCGTCGAAGCGTTTTTCCGCAATATGAAGCGGGCGGGCAATCTGCTGGCAATCGCCGTTTATCTGCCCGGCGGCGAAATTTGTATCGCGACGGGGCTTTTCACGGCTGAAAACAAGGAATTGATTTTATGGTCATGGTCTCACCGCACGGAATATCGCAGCTATAACGCGACCGAGCTGATGACGTGGACGGTGATGAAAAAAGCTATGGAAATGGGCTGCACGATATTTCAGATCGGCGGCGGCAGCGAATTTAAAACTAAATTCGGCGCGTATCAGGATTTAAACAAATACCGCTGGGTTCGCAGCCGCTATAAATGGCTGACCGGGGCGCGCGATATCGCTGAGAAATGCTATCGCTGGCAGCAATCGGTGCGCGGACAAATCGCCAAACGGGGAATCGAAGAGAAATTTCCGTCCGCCTCCGCAGATCCTTCGGCGCAGGAAACACAAGCAAACCTCCACAAAAACATACATTAACCGGAAGGATAACCAAAGGATAAAATTTATGAATACAAATCAACCGTTCGCCTGCGTGATGGGCGACATAGACTTACTGCGCCCGCTCGGGCTGGCTGGGATTCCCTGCGTTGCCCTTACAAAACCGGGAACGATGCCTCGATATTCGCGTTATACGAAAACTTCGCTCGATTGGCACGACCCGTGGGAGCAGCCGGAAAAAGTCGTCGAAACGCTGATGCGTTTCGGTCTCGATCAAAAAGAAAAACCGGTGCTCTTTTACGAACACGACGCGCTTTTGAAGATCGTTTCAAAATACAGGAACGAATTAAGCCGGGCTTTTCGTTTCTTAATCGCCGAAGAAAACTTGGTCGATGAAATTCTAGATAAATATAAGTTTCACGAGCTTGCCGAGCGCGCGGGACTTCCGGTTCCGAAAACAAAACTGATCGACGCCGCTTCCGAAACGGACTGGAACGAAATTGATTTGCAGTTTCCGTTTATCATCAAGCCCGTAACGCGCAGCCCCGCGCTCTGGAATCCGGTCGCCGGTTCGGCAAAAGCCGTGCATATCGGCACGCCGGAAGATTTGCGCGAATTTAAAAAACGAGTCGGCGCGGCGAAAACAAAATTCGAGCTGATAGCGCAGGAATTAGTCGCCGGACCGGAAAGCGCGATTGAGAGTTATCAGGTTTACGTTGACGGAACGGGCGAGATAGCCGGCGAATTTACGGGAAAGAAAATCCGGACGTTTCCCGTCGAACTCGGGCACAGCTGTTCTCTAATGATTACCGATACGGAAGACCTCGCCGAACTCGGACGTGAATTAGTGCGGAAAATCAACTTGCGCGGCGTGGCGGAATTCGAATTCAAACGCGCGCCGGACGGCAAGCTGTTTCTTTTGGAAATCAACCCGCGTTTTAATCTCTGGCATCATCTGGGCGCGGTAGCCGGCGTCAATTTGCCCGCGCTCGTTTACGGCGATTTGATCGGTTTGCCGCGACCGGCTCACGCGTCTGCCCGCGCGGGAACGCGCTGGTGCCGCGTCTGGCAGGATTTGCGCGCGTCGAGAGCCGACGGAATACCTTTAACGAAATGGTTTAACTGGGCGATGAGCTGCGAAGTGAAACGCGGTTTGACGCTTGACGACCCGCTGCCGATTTTTCTCGGCGGTGTGTGGCGCACTTCCAGTAATTTGCTTCAAATTATTTCTCCAAAACGCCCGGCGCAGGCGAAAACCTAAAGCAGGCGAGAGGGAAAGCGTTTAATCGAGGTCAGGAACTAAAATTCTTTGAGAGAAAAGTGATACAGGTAATCAAAAAAAACGGTTGAACGTTCTCAGCTGGAATTTAGGGCGTTCGTTAAATTGGTGTCTGAGGGTGGACAAGTAACTCGAAAAAGGCTGGAAAGCAGAGTGCACAGAGCGTAAATGCCGGCATTCTGCTTCAATGAAGAAATCGAAAAACCGGTCGGCACCTTAGCCGTCAAAAATCCATCCCGGCTTTACAAAAGAAATGTATTTAAAAGGCGAATGAACCGGGAGAAGCGAAAATCTACAGGTTTGAGCCGGGATGGGGCTGTGTTTTGCCGGATTACAGAAAAAGGGGCATTTTCAGCCAGCTTTCCGGGAAGTTGTTAAATGGCTATACAGACCGAAATTTATTCGCCGCGACCGGAATTGACAACCAGGCGGTTCAGAGAATGTTGAACAATCACGGCTTTCAAAAGTGCGGACAGCCTTACCAGGGCAGAAAAGAGCTTAAACAGCTGTATGTAAAACGGGTGAACGACGGGGAAGGTTTTATAAGCCGGTTTTCAGATGTGTGGTACGCCTTCAAGGGAAGAATAGGAAATCAAGCAGCAAAATAGTTATTATGAGCGAAAAAATTCGAGTTTTAATGATTACGAGCGAATATCCGGGCGTCAAACGCCCGCACGGCGTGCCGTTTATTCCGCGCCAGATCAACGCTTTGCGCGAGGCGGGAATTGACGTTGACGTTTTTCATTTTAACGGCAAGAAGAAACTTTCCAATTACGTCAAGGCGCGGCACGAGCTGCGGCGATATACGGCGGGGAAAACCTTCGATCTCGTTCACGCGCAATGGGGACAGAGCGCGCTGCTCGCATTGCCGAAACGCCTGCCCTGGGTCATAACTTTTCGCGGCAACGACCTTGAAGGAATCGTCGCCGAAGGCGGCAAATACACGTTTCACGGTCGCGTGCAGCAAACACTTTCAAAAGCGATGGCGCGGCTGGCGAATCAGATTATCGTCGTTTCCGAAAGCCTGAGCCGACATCTGACGCGAACGGATTTTCACGTTATTCCGAGCGGGCTCGATTTCGAACTTTTTCGCCCGATCCCGAAGCGTGAGGCGCGCGAATACCTGAATTTGCCGAAAGACAAACGCTTGATTCTTTTCGTCGCCAGAAAGAACAACCCGAGAAAAAGATTCGATTTAGCCGAGGCGGCTTTCAACTTGATTAAAGACCGCTACGATGCCGAGCTGATCGCGGCTGAAAACGTGCCGCACGCTTCGATTCCTTTTTATATGAACGCCTGCGACGCGCTGCTCCTGACGTCGATGCACGAAGGTTCGCCAAACGTCGTCAAAGAAGCTCTTGCGTGCAATCTTCCGGTTGTTTCGACGGCGATCGGCGATGTGCCGCAGCGTATCGGAAACATTGAAGGCTGCGCGGTTGTGCAGAATTTCACGGCGGAAGATGTCGCCGCCGGTTTGGAAAAAGTTTTAAGTTACGCCGGGACGATCAAGGGCAGAGAATCCGTCAGCGATTTAGACGAAAAAATCATTGCCCGGCGCGTGATCGAAGTTTATAAAAAAGCCCTTCAATCTGCTGAATCGAAAAGCAAGGTTTTTCAAGTCGCAGCGCAAGACGAGGAATCCGCTTCGAGAATTATGCAGCAGTAAAAATATGTTGCGAAAGCAATTGTAAAAAAGCTAACCGGTAAACACCTGCCAGTATTTACCGGTCATTTTCACCAACTAAAACCCATGGAGTGAGTAAGCCGATGAGAGACTATTTTACCACATCACAGCCTAACCATGAATATACTTCACCTCCGGTCAGGCTGCCGTCGCCGCAAAGCCTGGAAGCTTTTGAGCTTCCGGAGCCTGTTAATCTACCCAAATTACGTTTTCAGGGCATTCTTTTTAACGCGGTGCCTCAGCGCCGTCAAAATTTTTACAAATATACAAAACGCAGCCTGGACATATCATTTTCGATCGCAATTCTTGTCGCGGCGTTGCCCTTAATTGCGGCGATCGTCGCTTTAATAAAATTTACCAGTCCCGGACCGGTAATTTTTCGTCATAAACGCCTTGGAGTAAACGGCGTCGAATTCGATTGCTTCAAGTTTAGAACGATGGTTTCTGACGCCGAAGAACAGCTTAAAAAAAACGAAGACCTGAAGCGGATGTTTCAGGAGAAATTCAAAATTGAAGACGACCCGCGCATTACCCGGATAGGACGTTTTTTGCGCTGCGCGAGCCTTGATGAACTGCCGCAGTTGATTCAGGTTCTGCAGGGCAAAATGACGCTGATCGGTCCGCGCCCGATTGTTCATGAAGAAAAGGAAAAGTATTCGATTTACGCAGACAAGTTGCTGTCGGTCAAACCGGGCTTAAGCGGGCTCTGGCAAACTTCCGGTCGGAGCGGCACGACTTATCGCGAACGCGTATTTCTCGATATGCACTATATAGACAATCGCTGCTTAATGCTCGATCTTTATCTGCTTGTTTTAACGGTCGCCGCCGTCATCAGAAAATCCGGCGCCTGTTAATAAAAAAGCGGATACGCGTGTCGGGCAGGCTTTAAGCGATCTTATAAGCGCCCGGCGCGCGATCTTCTTCTAATTTTAATTTTTCAAATCTTGAATAAACATATGCGAATTTTAATTATCACGCAGATATATCTGCCCGAAATGGGAGCTTTAGCGAATCGTCTTTATCCGATTGTCCGCGAATTGGTGACGGCAGGGCACGAGATTACGGTCGCGACCGGAATGCCGAATTACCCTGCCGGAAAAGTGTTTCCCGAATATCGCGGAAAATTTTTTGTCAGTGAAACAAATGACGGTTATAAGATTTTGCGCACGGCTTATTTGACCGCGCCGCGCAATAAATCGAAATTGTCGCAGATGGCGAGCTATCTGAGTTTTATGCCGTCGGTTCTTTTGAGCGGTTTTCGCGCCGGAAAAGTTGACGCCGTATTTGTTTCATCGCCGCCGCCTTTTCCGATTCTGCCGGCGATTCGATTGGCAAAACTGAACGGCGCGAAACTAATTGTCGACGTTCGTGATTTATGGTCTGACGAGCTGGTTGCTTACGGCGAAATGCGCGAAGATTCGCTGCCCGTTCGAATTGTTCGGGCAATCGAACAGCGCGGTTACAGGCAGGCGGACATTATTACCTGCACGACCGCTTCACTGATAGACGCGATTGTCGAACGCGGCGCAAAACGAGAGAAAACTTTCTTGCTGCCGAACGGAGCTGATCTGGAATTGTTTCACCCGCTTCCGCCCGACAACGAAATTGCCGATTCTTACGGCTTCGGGAATCGCTTCGTCGTAATGTATTCCGGTCTTTTCGGCATCAAACACGGTCTCGAAGTGCTGCTCGAAGCGGCGGAGATTTTGCGCGACAGGAAAGACATCGTTTTCTTTCTGCTCGGCGGCGGCGCGCGGGGCGATGCGCTCCGCGATTACATTAAAGAAAAATCACTCGACAATGTAATCATCGGCAGCGAGCGCGGCGTCAAAGACGTGCCGCATATTCTGGCGCGGGCGGACGTCTGTTTTGCCGCCGTGCGCTCGGAAGCTTACCCGAAGAAACTTATCTCCGTCAAACTTTTTGAATACCTTGCGTGTGAAAAACCAATCGTCGGCGCTTTTGAAGGCGAAAGCGCCGACGTAATAGAAAAATCAGGCGGAGGAATTGTCGTGCCGCCCGGCGACGCGCGCGCAACGGCTGACGCTATCCTCAAGCTTTACGGCGAACCGCAGCGACGGGCGGCGATGGGCACAGCCGGGCGTCTCTACGTCGAAAAATATTATTCGCGCTCGGAGTGGGCGGCGCGATTCGAAAAACTGCTAACGAGTCTCGGAGCGGCGGCGATTCCGGTCAGCGAACCGGTTTTCCCCGCCGAGCCCTCGATTGCACCGCCCGGTTTCGAGTAATTACAAAGTTTTTGAATAACCGTTATGTTCGGCTAAAGGAAGTAAGTTTATGTTGCGAAAGAATATCTGCGTTTCGGCGCTGTTTTTGGCGTTTGTAATTCCGACTTTTAGTCAGGTTACCGAATTCGCGGTGATCGGCGGTTACGGCGTCGCGAACGAAAACGAAGCGTCGGTCGCGCAGATGGTTAAAAGCTGGAAGCCGGATTTTATTATTACGCTCGGCGGGAACAATTATCCGGGCGGCGAATTTTCGACCATCGACGCGAACATCGGTCAGTACTTCCACGAATATATTTATAATTATCAGGGAATTTACGGCGCGGGCGCGGCGGCGCAAAGATTTTTTCCGAGTCTCGGAGAGCAGGATTACCGAACGGCTGGCGCGGCTGCCTATATGTCTTATTTCACTCTGCCGGGCAGCGAACGTTATTACGATTTTGCCAGGGGCGACGTGCATTTCTTCGTTCTCGACAGCAACAGGGAAACGCCTGACGGGGTTTTAGCCGGCGGAATTCAGGCGGCGTGGTTAAAAGAAAATTTGGCGGCGGCGACCGAAACCTGGAAAATCGTCTATTTCCACCATTCGCCGTATTCGTCGGGCGCTGAAGGATCGAGCGAATATATGCGCTGGAGCTTCAAAGAATGGGGCGCAACCGCCGTTTTGACCGGGCAGCATAACGGCTACGAGCGTTTATCAATCGATGAAATCCCGTTTATCGTCAACGGTCTCGGCGGCAAAAGCGGCGACGACTTCGGCGAGATTTCCTTGTTCAGCCGTTTTCGCTACAACGAAAATTTCGGAGCGATGAGAGTCGAAGCCAATTCCAATATCATTCAGTTTCAATTTTACAATCGCCGCGAAATCCTCGTTGACAGTTTCGCATTACAGGCATTGGCGGCGCCTGTGAATCTTTCGTCGACTTTAACGGCGGGCAATGTTTTGAAACTTTCCTGGACTGACGCGGCAAGCGCCGAGCAGGGTTTTCGCATTGAAAAATCAGCGGACGGACAGTTTTTTGTTCCGATCGGAACCGTCCCGGCTGATCAAACGAGTTTCATCGTCAGAACATCGCCTTTCGATAAAAGTTATTACCGCGTCAAATCATTTAGAAATGACGACGAATCTTTAAGCTCGAACGTCATCATCGCGAAAACAAAAAGGTGATCGCCACGCCGCTGAATGCTTTTTTCTCCGGCAAATAGTTTTATTAAAAAAAGGCGCAAAAAGAAATGCCAGCCGTTTGCATTGAAGTTTTCTTTTATCCGTATATGCCGCGAATAATTTTTACAAAACAGCCCGGCGCGTTTATAAATATCACTCATCTACTGCTTTTAACGGCAATTCTGAGTGTTTTTCACGGCGCGTGCTTCCGCGGCGAGACGAGCGGCGCGGCAAGCGACGATGAAATCGTTACAGCCGAAAACAACAAGGAATCTTTGCCGGTTCCGGCTGCATATCCAAAAGCGCTTCGGGAATGGTTTGCCGCGCCAGACGGCAAACCTGACGGCGACGGGACGATAACATCACCGTGGGATCTGGCGACGGCGCTCGACGGGAATACGGTTCGCGGGCGCGTCCAGCCGGGCGACGTTATAAACCTGCGCGGAGGCGTTTACGCGGGAGCGTTTACCAGCACAATCCGGGGAACGGCGAATTTGCCGATTCAGGTGCGCCCGTACGCGAATGAACGCGCTGTCCTGGACAAAAAATCGGCTGACCGCGAAAACGGAACGCTGAATGTGCGCGGGGCATACGTCTGGTTCCGGGATTTTGAAGTTACCAACTCGCACGCTGAACGCAAACGACTTGACCCGGAAGGCAAGCTCAATCCTTGGCGCGGCTCGGGCATCAACGTCTGGGCGGGAAACACAAAATACATCAACCTTTTGATTCACGACAGCGGGCACGGATTCGGACTTTGGAACGAGGACGGCGGAACGGAAATCTACGGCTGCCTCGTTTTCAACAACGGCAATAACAAAAAGGAACACGGAGTTTACGGTCATAACAAAACGGGAACGCAGGCGATTCGCGACAATATAATTTTTAACGGCTCGGGTTACGGTTTGCATATTTACGCCAATTCGACGAAAAGCTCGATCAGCGGTTTCGAGATCGAAGGCAACGCCGTTTTTAATAACGGGGCGTTAACGCTTGACGATCAGGTCGCCGATCAGATTCTCGTCGGCGGCGTCGAAGGCGTAGCCGCCGCACGAATTACTTTGCGCGAAAACTACATATACAACGAACCTTCAGCCGCGACCGCCAAAAACAGGGGAATCCGGCTCGGTTATGAAAACAAATTCAATGAAGATGTAAAGCTTTTCGATAATTACGTTTACAGCCGCGTGCCGCTGAAAATCCTGTGGTGGAATTCCATCGAAGCTCGCGGCAATACGATTTATTCTCCGGCGACCAGCGTCGAATTGCTGACACCGGACGGCAGAAATCCGACCGCTTACCGGTGGAACGCAAACGTCTATTTGAACGCGGATCGAAAACAGCCGGTTTTTCAATTAAACGAACAAAAATTGAATTTTGCCGATTGGCAGGCGAACGGATTTGACCGCTCCGGTCAAAGCTCGCCTGCCTTGGCTTCAAGCACGAGGGTTTTTATAAGACCGAATAAATACGAAAGCGGGAAAGCGAACATCGTTGTATATAACCCGGGTTTGAGCCCGCGCATTCAGGTTAATTTAGGTGGTTTTTTACAGGCAGGCGAAGCTTTTATAGTGCGCGACGCGCAGAATTATTTCGGCGAGCCGGTTTTGAGCGGCGTTTACGACGGTAAAGCGATTCAGCTGCCGCTGGATATGAGCAAAACCGGCAAACCCGTCGGCAATGTCGAGCGGGTTCCCGCTCACACGGGTGCGGGCTTCGGCGTTTTTATCATTTGGAAAAAATAATAATTTCGCTTTACCGGAAAACTGCCTGACTTTCGTCAAAAAAGCGAGGCGGCATTTATCAAAAGGAACAAACTTATGACGGGTAATATCAATCCGACGACCTCGGATGAACGAATAGAAATCCTCGACGTGCTGCGCGGATTTGCCGTCGGCGGAATCCTCATCGGCAATATTCAATGGTTTTCCGGCTACGGCAGAATGCCCGTCGACTTGCTGCATCAAACCGGAGCAATCGATCAGATAACGCATTTCCTGGTTAATTTCTTTATCGAAGGCAAATTCTATTCGATATTCTCGTTTCTTTTCGGCTTCGGGTTCGCTTTGCAGATTGCGCGCGCGGAGCGCCGCGGCGATACGAAAGCTGTCGTGTTCAAGCGAAGGCTGGTCTGGCTGTTTGTCATCGGTTTGCTGCACGCCTACCTGATCTGGGCGGGCGATATTTTGAGCGTCTATGCGGTAACAGGCTTTTTTCTTTTTCTGTTTCGCCGGAAACCTGACGCTTCGCTGCTGAAGTGGGCGTTCGCGCTGCTCGCTTTTCCGATTCTCGGTTACGTTTCGTTTTATATTTTCTCGACATTATTTTTAGCGCCCGCCGCTGCGCCCGTCGATCTCGCCCGCAAAACCGAGAGCTGGAACAGAATGGTCGCCGCCGTTTCGCAAGGCGGATATTGGGAAATTATTACCGGGTATAATCTGCGCTATGCCATCGGAAGATATGAAAATTTAATAGCCGATATGCGTTTTCCAAAACTTCTGGCGATGTTTCTGCTCGGTTTTTACGCTTACAGGCGAAATTTCTTCGGGGATTTATTAACTTCCCAGGCGTTTTTCCGCCGCGTGCTTTTATACGGATTGATTTTAGGAATTGCCGGAAACGCGGTTCTCGCCTCGCTGATGTGGATGGGCGGCGCTTTCAATCCGCCGTCTGTTTTAGGAATTGCCGGAACAATCGCTTACGCCGTCGGCGTTCCGTCGCTGGCTTTAGCTTATATCGCCGCCGTTGCTTTGCTTTGGCGCAAAGCCGCGTGGCGAAGGCGTCTGGCGCCGCTTGCGCCGGTCGGACGAATGGCTTTGACGAATTATTTACTGCAATCGGTCATATGCGTCATTCTTTTTTACGGCTACGGTTTCGGGCTTTTCGGAAAATTCGGCGCGGCTGTATCGACCGGGTTTGCGCTTCTGATTTTTCTTTTTCAAATGCTGATCAGTAACTTGTGGCTGAAGTATTTTCTATATGGTCCGATGGAATGGATTTGGCGGCAATTGACTTACAATCGCCGCTTAAATATTCGCCCGCAGCGCGCTGAATCTGACGGAGCAGCCGTTTCATATAATTGATTTTTCATTTTGGCAGTCGCGAGTTTTAAGCTGCGGGTTTCGAGTTTTAAGCTTTAAGTCGGAATAAAATTGAACCTGACCGGGGAAATTCCGGCTTGAGACTTAAAAAAGAGAATGGCACGCAGAACGTTTTTGAAGCTCTGCGTGCCATTTCTCAAGACAGGAAATGATTTGCAATAAATCATTACTCTTTCAGAGAGTTAATTTACGGGGCGGGAACAGCAGGCGGCGGCGCCGGATTTTCGTTTGCCGCAAAGCCGTGCGTTAAAGTGCCGAAGTGCGGCATCGCCGAATTATCACCTTTGGCGATATGACGGGTTCCGCTGCCGATGCCCAATCGCTTGGCGATCGCGGGATGCCTGTAGTAGCGGTAAGCTATTTCCAGAATTGATTTTCGGCTGTTGATCCAGTCAAACGAATGCTGCGCGCCCGGGGCGAACGGATTATCGATGACGTACAAGATGGCTCGCAGAATCGAACCGCTGCCGTCGCTTTTGATATTGTTGTAAAGCGACGAATCTCCGCGCCGCAAAAGCAGCTCGGCGGTCGGTAAAGTTCCCGAAAGATGCGCGATCATATAGCTGTATGAGCTGTCATCGGTCAGCAGGTACGCTCCGTCGCAGCCGGTCGAGCCTCGTCCGGTTTCTTCGGGAATACCGCCGTGATACTTAATGCCCGCGCCGTCTGATTGCGAGCACACGGAATTATACATATAGCTGTTGCCGTTGTTGCGGTCGAAAGCCCGCTGGCGAGCTTCGGCGTAAGCGGCACGCGGCGTGAAAGATTTCCCGTCGCGGTCAACCAGGTTTAAGCCTGAATTCGCAAAATAATCGGCGATATATATAGTTGTCATCGTTCCGACCGAACCCCAGTTTGTGCTGCGCGCGTCGGATGCCCAATCGGTGAAGCGGTAAACTTCATCGCGGAGCCAAACTTGAAATTTCGTTTTGTCCGATGCCGACCAACCCGAATAATCTTCGATCAAATCGGCGGCGGCGACGTATCCGGCGACGTGCCTGGAAAGCGTTAGGATACAGCCGTTGCCCCCGGAATACGTGTTTGGGCAGGTGTCTGTGTTGGAAATTTCTAAAATCTTCTCGCGCGCCGAAGCCGCATAAGCGGAATTGCCCGTCAGGTGATAAGCGAGAGCTTTCGCGTAGACGAGCGCCGCGGCATCTCCGAGAATGTCACGGTTTGTCGGGTTGACCGTTCCGTAAGACCAATTTGAAGGGCTTCCGGCGATCGACAGCAAAGAACTTACCGAAGATTTATACGGTTCGATACCTTTTTGCGCGTTGCTTTTAACAATCGCCAGTTCGCCCGGGGTCGTCAGATACCCGCGCGAGCCGCTGTTTGTCGGCGCAGGCGTCGGGCTGGGCACAGGCGTAGCGGTCGGAGTCGCCGCGGGTGTCGGGGTTGCCGCGGGCGTCGGGGTCGGGTTGGTATTCGGAGCCGGGTCGTTTTGTTCGACGATAAAATCGTCAAACAAAGCGGTGCCCACAGTAGAAACCGATTCGCTTGTGCCGGCGTTCAGCTCGACATAAACGTTGGAAATGTCGATCGAACGCGCGACCGTGCGTCGTACTTCCCATGAAGTCGAATTCGCGCTGGTTTCAAAAACGATTGCGTTTGTTGAAGGATTGTGGCGAAAGCGCCAGAATCGCGGATCCGA
>JAOAPX010000114.1 GCA_025463125.1 Acidobacteriota bacterium
CGTGCTTTCGGCGCGAACTCTTTGCGATGCGAAGCGTTTTATCGAACCGAAAGAAGCGATCGAAACGGCGACGCTCGGCGGCGCGAAATCGCTCGGTCTGGAATCAAAAATCGGAACGCTCGAAATCGGAAAGCAAGCCGATTTAATTGTCGTTTCGCTGGAAAACGCCGCGCAGCAGCCGGTTCACGACGTGTATTCGGCGCTGCTTTTCGCTTCGAACGCGCGCGACGTTCGTTTGACTATGGTTGCGGGCGAGGAAATATATCGCGACGGCGAATCGAAAAAAATCGACGAAGCGGAAATAAAAGCGAAACTGCGCGAGATGAAGGCAAAGATGCGAACAAATTAATCGCAAGTTTTGCGGAAAACGCTCGTTCTCAATGCTGCGGCTAAAAAAAGCCGGAAGAGGTAATTATGACAAAACATAAAGCATCATTAATATTCAGTTTACTGGCGATTTGTATTTTCGGAACCGCCGCGCAATCGGACTGCGACTCGAAAAAGAATAAAGACGCGGCAAACACGATTTCGAATCGTAATGCGATGAGCAGCGATAATAAATCAAACGCTAATAAATCAGCGGAGACTTCAATGCCGGCAAAAAACGAAAAAACAAACGAAGAAACAAACGAGGAATCGAATAAAGATAACGGCGAAATAAAAACGATTGCCGAAGGTTCTTACGCGCAAACGGAAGAGCCGTTTTTATTTGTCGTGCGTTCTGAGGAAACATATCGCCAGCTGCAAAAAGTAATTTCGGAGCTGCCGTCATCGCCGGGCATTGATTTTGATAAACAGGCGATTATCGCAGCGTTTGCCGGAACAAAAGGCTCGGGCGGATATTCGGTTGAAATTAAAAAAACGGGCGAAAACTTTTCCGTTTCGGTTGCGGGTCCGCCGCCGGGCGCAATGGTAACGCAGGCTTTAACGATGCCGTATAAAGCGGTGATCGTTCCGATCGAAGCCGAGAAAAGCTTGAATTTGGACGTTTCCGGAGATTGGCAAAACGCGGCGCGGACTTTCAAGGTAAGCTCAAGCGATTTTGAAACTTCGGGCGGATTTGCCGGTCGCTTGAAAAAATTTGCCGCGCAGGGCGAGATAAAAGTCTGGCAATTCGGCGAATTGATTGCCTTTGATTTCGATCTGACGGGCGCGGACGCGAATATGCGGCTGACGGAGATTGCTTCGGGCACTGCGAAAAACGGAAAAATCGAACTGGCGCGGATTGACGCGGGAAGCTTTTCAGAAGGTCCGAAACCGCCTTTGAAAGCATCCGGGACGATTTCCGGCGAGAAATTAAATTTAACGTTCGAGCCGCTGCCGACAAAAATTCGCGACGGATTTCAAACTCGCGGCACGCTCGAAGCCTTTAAAACGAAATAAGCGAATTTCTACAAGTAAAAAAATCTTGCGATACGCAAATAAAAAAGCGGCGAATTGAAAAACGCCGCCTTTTTATTTCGTTTCAATCGTCCTGTTTCATTATTCGAAAGTCCGATTGTCATTTATGGATTTGATAAGAGCGCTTTGAACTCGTTGAATTAAAATGTTTTTTGCATCTCGCGCAGCAAATCGTTCGGCGTCCAGTCGCTGCCCGGCAAAATTTTCGTGACCTTGCCGTCGGGCGATATAACCGCCGTGCGCAGCGAATGATTAAACTGCGTTTTGTCTTCTTCGCTGATTTCATAGCGAAGACCGAAAAAGTCCGCGATGCCGCGAACTTCCTTTTCGCTTCCGACCGCTAATTGCCAGACTGTAAAATCCGCGTTTTCGTTTTTTCCAAGATATCCGAGACCGTATTGACGAAGCTTTTCGGGCGTATCGGTTTGCGGGTCGAACGAAACGGTTAAAAGACGAATCTTGTCTTTCATTTCGGCGTTATCTTTAAGCTGTAGCGCGAGATCGGAAAAGTTTTTCGACATCGCGATACAGAAATTCGGCAGCGGGCAGCGCGAGTAAATAAACGTGATCGCTAAAGCCTTGCCTCGATAATCGCGCAAAGAAATGCGTTTGCCGTCTTGATTCGTCAGCGTAAAATCGGGAACTTCGTTGCCGATTTGCGCAAAGCGTTCATCAACCTGAACGGCGGGTTGATTCGGATTCGGCGCGGCGATAATACCGATTTTCTCAAGCCAGTAAGTATCCTGAGCCGTATTATCGACGACGAGCTCGGCGAAAATTTCGGAGCCCGGCTGCAAATCTTCCCAAACCCATGTTTCGTGGATCGGAAAATCCATTGTCATCGCTTCCATAAAACCGGGAATATCTTCGTGCGCGATGGTCGCTTTTTTCTTGGCTTTATCTATGGCGACGACCTTTCCTTTCATATTGTAGCGCTTGGCGCTCGGCGACGCCTGCGGCGGCGTTTCGGCTTTCTGGCAAGCTGTAAAAAGAAAAACTGCGGACAGGATTATGATTAGATAACGCATATATTTTTTTATAAAAAAGACTTGATAATTTTAGAGTATTTTTTAGCCGCCGAAATTGCAATGCGGCATAAAATAGCTTTGCTTATCTGAGTTTTAACGTTTCGTCATAAAACATTTGGTAAACGCGGTAATTCGCCATCACTTTGTAGACGTAATCCTTCGATTGCGAGAAAACGATTTCCGGCACGTATCGATCGGGCGAATCGGTTTTCGAACGCGCCAGCCAGCGCGCCATATTGATTTCGCCGCCGTTGTAGCTCGCGGCGACCGCAGGCGGCTGCGCGGGAAATTGTTTGAATAAATTCGATAAATACTGTGAACCGAAAAGAACGGCTGTCGGCGGATCGTAAAGATCGTCCTGCAGAAAATTTTCGCGCCCGACCTGACCGGCGATCCGATTTGCCGTCGTCGAAATAAACTGCATCAGCCCGCGCGCCGCCGCGTTCGATTTAACATCGGCGCGGTAACGCGATTCCTGCCGCATAATCGAAAGCACGTAGCGCGGATCGACATTGCGCGGCGGCGCGTATTTTAAAAGCGCATCGGCGTAGGGCGCCGGGTAAAGCAATTCGATTTGCTGCCGCGGGATCAGTTCGATTTGATAATCAGCCGGAACTCCGCGCCAGAGCTGCTCGGCGAAACTCACGGCGCGTTGAGCCATATCGCCGCGTTTATAGAAAACGGCGAGCGTGTATGCGTAATCGTTTGCTGCCGGATTAACACGCGAAAGTTTTGCCGTTGAATCACTTTTGCCTTTTTCCGTTACCGGCTTTTCCGTTTTCTCCGTTTTCTCCGTTTTTTCTTTTTCCGCTTTTTCCAGTTCCGGCGCGGCTTCGTCGTATAAGCCTAAAAATAAAAGCTCGTCGGCAAGATTTTTATGATGATTTTGCACGGCTGCCGACTCGCGTTTTTCCCCTGTTATAACTTCTTTTCGCCCGAATTCCAAAAGATTGAAACTCGGCGTTTTCTGGTATTCGGGCAGCGAGGCGTAAGCTTTCCTGACGATTTCGAGCATTTTAGCCCGCAGCTCCGGCGTGTCGTTTAGACGCAAAACGGCTTGCGCCGAGTTTTTCTGCGCTTCCGCCGGTTTTCCTTCGATATTCGCGCCGAGCTCGCCGATTTTTTTCGTGACTAAAGGTTTCGCGTTTTCCGCGTTCGCTAAAGCTTTCAGCCTTTCGGTCGAGCGCCAGCCGTAATACTCTCCGCGCCCGTCCGGGATGGAAAGATACGTGTCGATCGCTTCTTCGAAGCGTTTCAGATTTTCGAGCGAGAGCGCTTTGAGAAAAGCAATCTCCGCTTTATTTGTGCCGCCGGGCACGCTCGTTCCGCCTAAATTCGGCAGCTTTTGTAGTTTTTCCAGATCGGCGAGCGCGTTTTGCCAATCGCTCTGCGCTATTCTCAGTCGCGCCTGCGCGAAAAGAGCGAGCGCTTCGGGCAATTCTCCGCGAAAAACTTCCTGCGTTTTCGTCGTCCATTTCAGCGCTTCGCCCGGCGCGCCCGAATCGCGCAATGTGTCGATTATGTTTAAATACGCGCGTTCTGAATTTTCGGCGTCAGGATGCTTTTCAATGAATTTTTGATAGCGCGTAACCGATTCTCTCGGTTTATTGAGGCGCGAATACGCCGATGCCGCCTGACTTAAAGCGTCTTTCGAAACCGGATGATCGGGAAATTGTTCCTGCACGCGCTCGAACCAGTTTATCGATTCGGTAAAGTCGGCGGCAGCGACGTATCCGCGACCGACCTGATACATCGCGTCCGGCACAAGACCGCTCGCCGGGTGTTTTTCGATAATCGCTCGAAAATGCAAACGAGCTTCGGGGAAATTGCGATTAAACGTGTAGATTTGAGCGCGCCGCAGATGCTCGTAATCGGACAAAGCAGGCACGGTTTTGCCGAAATTTTCCGAGCCGACTTCTAAAGCGTCGAGCCCGCGCGCGCCTGCCAGGGCGAAATCGTCGGGCTGCCCCGGATTAGGCATGACGGTGATTAATCTTGTGAAAATTTCCCGCGCCCGCGCCGCGTTTCCGCTTTGCAGATAAGCTTGCGCCAGCAAAACGAGATTTTCGCGCGTTTGCGGCGTTTCGACGATTGGCGGCGCGGCACTTCCGGCGTTTGCTTTTGCCTGCATGCCGCTCGAAGATATTTGAGCGTTTAATAATTGAATCGCCGTCTCGTAATTTTTGCTTTCAAAAAAGCTTTGCGCCAAACGGTTTTTAACCGCTTCGATCAGTAAGCTTTCCGGCACTGTGACAGAAATTTCCTGCAAAAACGAGCGCTCAAGCATTAAATTTCCGCTGGCGCGAGCGATGCTCGCCAGGTGCCAAAGGGCGTATTCCTTCAAAACCGAATTGCGCGCGGCAACGGTTTGAAAATGCGCCATCGCCGCCGCGAAATCGCCTTTTTTTTCCGCCATTCTCCCGAGCAGATAATCATAATTATTTAACTCGAAATTTTTTACGTCGGATTTTCGCAGATTTTCCAGCTCGTTAAAGGCATCTGCGTAGTTTCGCTGCTCGACCGCTTGCCGGATTTTTTCGGGAGCTTGCCCGCTGGCGGCGCCGGAAACAAAAATTGTAAAAAGCAAAAGAAGTATTGCGGAAAGTTTCATTAAAATAATTTTAGCCTGAATCGCGCAAAGAAAAAAGAGTTGCGCGTCCGGCGGACGTAAAGTTGAAAAAAAAACGGCGGGAAAATTTTTCTGTTATCCGAAACTGACAATTAATTATAAATTCCGTAAAATTGGACGCAGAGAAAGAGAGAGATCTATCTATCTATCTATTACCAGCATTATATGACAGCCAGAATTTTGAGCGGCAAGGAAATTGCCGACGCGATAAAACGAGAAGTTGCCGAAGAGGTGGCGACATTGGCGGAGAGTTACGGATTTCGTCCGGGATTAGCGGTTGTGCGGGTCGGTGAAGACGCGGCTTCATCCGTTTACGTGGGCAATAAGGTTAAAACCAGCGAAGAGCTCGGGCTCGTCTCCGAGCATCATCATCTTCCGGCGGAAACGACGCACGCGGAGCTTTTAAAGGTCGTCGATGATTTAAACAACCGCGATGACATCGACGGAATCCTCGTGCAGCTGCCGTTGCCGCGCCAGATCAACGAGAAAGAAATACTCGAAAAAATCAGCCCGGAAAAAGACGTAGACGGTTTTAATCCGCTCAACGTCGGTCGTCTCGCGCAAGGGCAGAACGCGCTCGCGCCGTGCACGCCGGCGGGCATTATCGATATGCTCAAGCGTTTTGAGATCGAAATGCGCGGGCGGCACGCCGTTGTCATCGGGCGCAGCAATATCGTCGGGCGACCGATGGCGCAGCTGCTTTTGAAACAGGACGCTACCGTCACGATCGCGCATCGCTATTCGGAAAATCTTATTGAGATTACGCGCACCGCCGATATTTTGGTTGTCGCTATCGGTCGCGCGGGATTTATTCGCGGCGAATTTATCAAGCCGGGCGCAACGGTCGTCGATGTCGGCATCAACAATGTTTCCGACACGGAATTGGCGAAAGAGCTTTTTGACGAAGCCGAGCTCGAAAAGCGCCTGAAAACGATCGAAAAACGCGGCTTTACATTGGTCGGCGACGTGAATCCGCGCGAAGCCCGGGAAAAAGCCGCAAACTTTACGCCCGTTCCCGGCGGCGTGGGGCTTTTAACCGTAGCGATGCTGATGCGAAACACGCTCGACGCGGCAAAAACGAGAAGACTGAAAAAATAGCCGGAAAAGGCGCAAAAGGCGCAAAAGAAAGCGGAAAAAAGCGGAAACAAGCAAAAGGTTAAAGTTTCGGAATCAGTTTTTTTATTTTAAACTGCGCGCTTTTTGTCGCTTTTTCGCGATTATGAAATATTTATGAAACTTTCATTTGAAGATTATCAAAATCAGGCAAAGCAAACGGCTTTGTATCCGAATCGCTTAAAAAATCTTGAATACCCGACGCTCGGGCTCGCGGGCGAAGCGGGCGAAGTCGCAAATATCGTCAAAAAAATCCAGCGCGATTTCGGCGGCGAAATTACCGATGAAATTCGCGCCAAATTAAAAGACGAATTAGGCGATGTGCTTTGGTATATCTCTGCTTGCGCAGACGAGCTCGGCTTAACGCTCGAACAAATCGCCGAGTTTAACGTCGAGAAGCTGGCGAAACGACACAGCCGTAAATAACTCAATCGCCGGCAAAAACGCGGATGGCGGGCGAAACTCTTATAGTTCTTGTAATTTGTAATTTATGATATAAAACAGCTGCGAAAACCGGCGTTTTCCTATAAGGTTTTTCTCAAAATCCGCGCTCGGTCGCGTTCGGTCGGCGGCTAATTCGTATCTAATGCTGAAAGTCGGACTTACAGGTTCAATCGCCGTCGGCAAGTCTTACGTTTGCGAAGTTTTTCGCGAACTCGGCGTGTTTGTGCTCGATGCCGATCAAACCGCCCGCGAAGTCGTCGAACCGGGCACTTTCGGACTCGCTAAAATAGTCGAGCATTTCGGCGCGGGCGTTTTGCAGCCGGACGGGCGGCTCGACCGCGCAAAGCTCGGCGCGATCGTTTTTACAGACGAAGGGAAACGACAACTTCTTAATAAACTGTTGCATCCATTAGTTATCGAAGCGCAAAACGATTGGATCGACGAGTGCGAAAAAACGAAGCCGCGCGGAATCGCTGTTATTGACGCGGCTTTAATGATAGAATCGGAAAGCTACAAAAGATTTAATAAAATAATTGTTGTGTGGTGCGAGCCCGCGATACAGCTACAGCGCTTGATGCTGCGCAACAATTTAAGCGAAGCCGACGCTTTGCAGCGCATAAATGCGCAAATGCCCCAGGAAGAAAAAAAGCGATACGCCGATTTTTTAATTGATACGTCTGCCGGATTCGAAGCGGCGAGACGACAGACTATTGAAATCTTCGAGCGATTGAAAGTTTTAGTCGCGCGATAAATTTTCTGCAAAAACAAGTGCAAAAATAGTTTGCAAAACAGTTTGCAAAAAACAGTTAAGGAACAATTTTTAGTGATGAAAGCCGGAAAGACCGTAAACTATAAAGAAATTTGCGCTCGCGCGAGCCTGTTTTCTTTTAGCCGCTCGTTTCCGGCTTTTCTGCGCTTTTCGGTTTTTTGTTCTTTATTTCTTTTTGTTTCGTGCAGCGAGTTGAAAAAGCCTGTTCCCGAGCCGTTCTACGCTGAAACGAAGCCGCCGCAAATCAAGGAATTTCGCTGGAGCAACGGCAAGATGCCGAAATCGTTTGATCCGGCGCGCGCCGCCGCCGCGCCCGAAACCGATATCGTCCGGGCTTTGTTTGACGGTTTGACCGAAACGGATTCGAAAACCCTGAAGCCGATTCCGGCAATGGCTACGGAATGGAGCGCTTCGGAAGACTTTAAAACCTGGACATTTAAATTACGCCGCGACGCTAAATGGTCGAATGGAAAAAACGTGACAGCCGCTGATTTCGCCCGTTCGTGGAAGCGGCTCGCCGATATGAGCGAGCAGGCGGCGCATCGAGACTTGCTGCAGAATATCGCAGGCGTTCCGGCTAAACCGGAAACGGAAAAACCAATTTCCGAAGAAACAGGCGCCGAATTTCTTTTGAATCAATTAAGTTTCGGAAAAACTCCGGTTCCGCAAAATCAAGCCGCTTCCGGCAAGCCTTCGAAAACGCCTACCCCCGCCGAACAGGAAAACAAGCCGCTCGAACTTGATGCAAATCAGAAAGAAGAAGCGAAATTAGAAGTGAAGTTCGGCGTCGAAGCCGTCGGCGATTACATTTTGAAAGTTTCCCTGATAAAAGCCGACAAGGATTTCCCGGCGCTTGTCGCGCACCCGATTTTTCGACCGGTTTACGGCGACGGGAAAGAGTACGAAACGGATAAGCTAAACGCCGCGATCGTTACAAACGGAGCTTTTCGCATCACTTCGGTCGGCGGCGACGGCATAACGCTTGACCGCTTCGATGATTACTGGAACAGGGAAAAGATAGAAATCGAAAGAGTGCGTTTTGTTCCGACTGAAAACGCCGAAACCGCCCTCGAATTATACCGCGCCGGCGAAATCGACGCCGTCACGAACGTAAATTTCGAGCCGCTTGTTTTAAAGCTTTTGACGTCGTACGACGATTTTCGGCGCACAACGCACAGCGCGCTTAATTTTTATGAATTTAATCGCAAAAACGCGCCGTTTAACGACCGGCGCGTTCGCGAAGCTCTCGCCATTTCGATCGAACGCGAACGCCTGACCGAAGGCGATATGGAAGGCGCGACCGAACCGGCGCTCGGATTTTTGCCCGCCGGCGAAAACCAGAAAGCAAAGCTCGTGCAGGATTCGGAAAAAGCCAGGCAATTACTTGCCGAATCGGGTTTTCCGAACGGCGAAAATTTTCCGCAAGTGCGTTTGATCGTTAATCGAAACGACATTCAGCAGAGAATCGCGCGCTCGGTCGCCCGTATGTGGAAACGAAATTTGAATATCGATACGGAAATTATCGCAAAAGAAGCGAGCGAATTCGAAATTGTTAAAAAAGCGGGCGATTTCGACATCATACGGCGCGGCGTCGTTTTGCCGACAATCGACGAAACGGCGAATATGCTGACGATTTTTGAGCCGAAAAAGAAAATCGTCAAACAAAGCGAAACCGCCGAAAACCTCTCTCAAGTAAACAAGATTGAAACTTCGACCGAGCCGCAAAGCGAAACGACCGGCGAAACCGAGGTGAAAATCCCCACCGATGAAAAAGCGATCGATGAAAATGCGGCGATTGAAATTCTGGAATCCGAAGACGGAATGCTGTTTTTAACCGAGGCGGAAGCCGTCTCGGAGTTTCCGGCGATTCCGCTTTATTTCCCGACGTCGTATTCTTTAGTTAAGCCGTATATTCTGGGTTTTGAAATAAATATGCTTGACGCGCCGCTGCTCAAGGACATCAGGATTAACAATAATTGGCAACCTAAAGAAAAGAAGGGCGAATCCTAAGTTCAACAATAAATTTACGCTTGCAGCAAGATGAATAATAGTGTTTTTTTTAATTAAAAGCCGCCAGGCGCGACGCGTAAATAGAAAAGTTCTTGCCTGTAAATGTTATAACGTGATAATTTAAGGCTGAATAAAATATGCAGTATCTCTCCTCTACGTTTTATAATAAGTTTTATAAATTTGGTTATCAGCATTTCGGGAGTTTTGTAATAAAGGAGTAAAAACATGGCACGGGCTAGTTTCAACCAACTTCGCGCAGGTTTGGCGATTATTATTTTATCTTCGTTTTTAATTAGCTGCGCCACATCGGCTAATAATAAGTATTTCGGTTTGACCGAGCCGCCGAAAGATAATGTAATGCGATACGTTACCGGTTCAGAGCCGGAATCGCTCGATCCGCAGTTTGTTACGGGGCAGCCCGAAGCGCGGATCATGATGGCGCTTTACGATGGTCTGGTCGAATATCATCCGAAAACGATGGAGCCGATTCCGGCGATCGCCGAAAGCTGGGAAGTGGGAAGCGACGGAACCGAATATCTTTTCCATCTGCGTAAAAACGCGAAATTTTCCAACGGCGATCCTATAACCGCCAAAGACTTCGTTTATTCCTTCCGTCGCGGACTTTCGCCGGAATACGCCGCCCGCAACGCTTATCTCGCTTATTACCTTAAATACGCCGAAGCTTATAATTCCGGGCAATCTTTTGTTAAGGACGCGAACGGTCAATTTCTGCTGAAAAAAGACTTTGCCGCGCCGAATCCGAATCAACCGGCGGAAACTGCCGCGCCCGCGCAGCACGATACTTTGGGCGGCGACAGCGAATTTCACCGCTTTTTGGATTCTCCGGAAAGATTGTATGTGCCGACCGATGAAAAAGCGCGAGCCAAAGTTCTGGACAAAGACCCGAAATTAAAAGCCGCCGTCGAAGGAAAAGAGCTCGTGCCGGTCAGAGGCGAAGACATTGGCGTAGAAGCGGTTGACGATTACACGGTTCGCATCAAGTTGTATCAGCCGGCGCCGTTTTTCCTCGGTTTGCTCGGTCATCAATTCTTCCGCGTTGTACATCAGCCGACGATCGAAAAATTCGGAAACAACTGGGTAAAACCGGAAAATATCGTCACGAGCGGACCTTTCAAGGTTACGGCTCACAGACCGTATGATGAGCTAATCGTCGCGCGAGACCCGCAATACTGGGACGCGGCAAACATAAAGCTCGACGGAATCGAGTTTTACGCGCTCGACGAGCAAACGACGATGATGAATCTTTATAAAGCCGGGCGCGTCGACGCGCTTTATAATCACACGGTTCCTGCCGCCTGGAATGAAGTCGTGCGGCAATATAAAAACGAATATTTGCTGCATCCGGAAGTTGCCACTGAATTTTACGTGATCAGCGTCAAAAAGCCGCCGATGGATAATATAAAAGTCCGGCAGGCTTTCAGCCTCGCGGTCAATCGCGAAGCGCTCGCCGAATTTCGCAAAACCATCAAGCCGCTGACCGATTTTACGCCCGAAGGCATTTTCCCGAAATATGAAGAAGCGCGGCAAAAGATTTATGCGCAAAAATTAAAAGAAAACAACATCACGCCCGAACAATGGGCAAAGCGCAAATTCGACCCGGAAGGCGCGAGAAAGCTTCTGACCGAAGCCGGTTACCCGGTTCAGCAGCAGGGCAGCGGCTTTGTCACGCCGAGTTTCCCGGTTGAAAAGATTTCCATTACTTATAATACGGCGGAAAGCAATAAAGCCGTCGCTGAATTTGTGCAGGCGCAGTGGAAACAAAACTTAGGAATTACCGTTCCGCTTAAAAACATGGAATTCAAGACGTTTTTGCCGATGATTTCCAAAGTCGAATACGACGGCTTCGGGCGGCGCGGCTGGGTCGGCGATTATATGGACCCGTTCACCTTTTTGGGGCTTTATTATACTCCTGCTAATGAAGGCGCAACTGGCTGGTGGGATCCGAAATACGATAAAATGCTCGACGACGCTAACAATACCGTCGATCCGCAGGCACGGTTCGAGAAACTCGCAGAAGCCGAATTTTATCTTTCGCAGCAGCAGGTTGTCGTTCCTCTTTCAACTGCCGGGACAAGCTGGATGAAAAAACCGTACATCAAGGGCTTTTACCCGAATCCGGGAACGCTGCACGCCTGGAAATTCGTTTATATCGAGCGCGACCCGGCGAAATGGGACGCGGATGTAGATAATATTATGAAGGCGAGCGATCCGCTCGTTGACAGTCAAATCGAGCAGCTGGCGGCAACGCAGGTACAGATGGAAAACTCCAAGCCGCCCGCCGAACAGGCGAAAGCCGCCGAATAAGATTTATGAACGCCGAAACATTCAAAAAGCGATTGATATTATTTTGGAGAATTAATCGAGGTTCAAAGCCCGGCTGCCGAGCCGCAAACCGATAACTGAAAATATGCTAAGTTTCATTTTACGCAGATTGTTAATCATTATTCCGATGGCGTTTTTGGTCGTGACATTGACGTGGGGGTTGATTCGCGTCGCGCCCGGCAACTTTTATTCCAGTGAAAAGAAATTGCCGGCGGCGGTTGAAGCCAATATCAAAAAGAAATACGGGCTTGATAAACCCTGGTACGAGCAGTATTTCATAATGATCAAAAACGTCGCGCAAGGTGACTTCGGCGATTCTCTGCGCTACCAGGGGCAATCGGTCAACGAAATTATCTGGCGGCATCTGCCGTATTCGGCAACGATCGGAGTTTTAGCTTACCTTCTCGCTCTTGCCATCGGCTTAACGGCTGGAATCGTCGCGGCGCTCAAGCAAAACTCGCCGTTTGATTACGGTTCGATGGCGCTCGCAATGCTCGGGCTTTCCGTGCCGAATTTCGTTTTAGGTCCGATTCTTGTTTTGATGTTTTCACTCGGACTTTACATCTTTCCGCCCGCGCGCTGGGGCGGAGTTTTAAGCCTGGTTTTGCCCGTAATAACGCTTTCTGCGGTTTACACCGCTTACATCGCGCGTTTGACGCGTGCCGGGATGCTCGAAGTAATGCGTTCCGACTATATTCGAACGGCGCGGGCGAAAGGATTAAACGAAAGAACGATTCTGCTTAAACACGGGCTTCGCGGCGGCATCATTCCGGTTGTTTCTTTTACGGGTCCGGCTCTCGCCGCCCTTTTAGCCGGAACGGTGGTTATCGAAAGAGTTTTTGCCATTCCCGGGCTCGGCAACATCTTTATTCAAGCCAATTTAAATCGCGATGAGCCTTTAGTTTTAGGTATCGTCGCTTTTCTTTCGATTTTGATTATGCTTTTTAATCTTTTGGTTGATATTTCCTACGGGTTTTTAGACCCGCGCATTCGTTACGAGTAAGTTTTTACCGATAAAAATTTTTATGGCAGAAAATACAGAAACAGTACAAGGGACATCGCTCTGGAAAGATGCTTGGCGCCGGTTATTAAAAAATAAATTAGCCGTTTTCGGTCTCGTCGTAATGGTAATAATGGTTATTGCCGTGATAATCGGACCGGCGATAATTCGCTGGACAACCGGCTTTACGGCGGATTACATTCCGCCCGAAGGCGATTTGATCAAATCGTTTCCGCCTTCGCTGCAGCATCCGATGGGAACCGACGAAGCCGGGCGCGACCTGCTCGCGAGAGTTTTGCAGGGCGGGCGCATCAGCCTGATGGTTGGCGTTATTTCCACGATAGTTTCGCTGATCGTCGGCGTTTCTTACGGCGCGATCGCCGGTTATCTTGGCGGGAAGATCGACAATCTTATGATGCGCATCGTCGATATTATTTACGCCATTCCGTACATTCTGATCGTTATCGTTTTGCTTTCGGTTTTCAGCGGCAACAACACGCCCGATTGGATTGCGGCAATTTCCAGTAAATTCGGCGGCGGAGCCGGGCTTAACCAGATTTTTCTTTTGTTTTTTGCTCTCGGTCTGGTTTCCTGGCTGACGATGGCGCGCGTGGTTCGCGGTCAGATTTTGAGTCTTAAAAATCAGGAATTCGTGCTGGCGGCGCGCGCAACCGGCGTTTCGACACCGAACATTATCTTTCGTCACCTGGTTCCGAACGTTTTGGGTCCGGTTATTATTTACGCGACGCTGACGATTCCGAGCGTGATGCTCACTGAAGCTTTTCTTTCGTTTTTAGGTCTCGGCGTGCAGGCGCCTTACGCTTCGTGGGGAAGTCTCGCCTCGGACGGCATTAAAAACATCGCCATTTACCCGTGGCAATTGATTTTTCCCGGCGTGACGATGGCTTTGACGCTTTTCTCCCTGAACTTTTTGGGCGACGGTCTGCGCGATGCGCTCGATCCGCAAACGCGCAAGTTTTAGGAGAAACTGGATGAGGAAAAGCTTTCGTGCACCGGCGGCGCTGATGCTGATAAGTTGTTTTTTTTCAGTATCGAAATTCGCCAGCCTTACAAAGCAAAAACCGCCAAAGGAATAGTTTTGGGTGAAAGCGCGGTTGATGATGTAAACCGCGTTTACGGGCGTTCGAAAGACTGGCTGGAATACATAAGGAGTAATTTTTTTTATCAAGCTCCCGGCGGAGAAAAGATCGTCACCGTGATTGATATCGTCGAAAATTCCGGCATCAGGCAGTGTAAGGAAAATAAATCAAACGAAAATAAATGAGTGAAACAAACGGCAAAATTTTATCGGTCAAAGATTTAAAGACGTATTTTCAGACGGAAGACGGCGTCGTCAAAGCCGTTGACGGCATCACGTTCGAGCTGGAAAAAGGCGAAACTTTAGGGATCGTCGGCGAATCGGGCAGCGGAAAATCGGTGACGAATCTTTCCGTGATGCGTCTTATTCCCGAACCGCCGGGAAAAATCGTCAGCGGCGACATCGTGTTTAACGGCATCGACGTGCGCAAGCTTTCGATCAACGAAGTGCGCGGCATTCGCGGCAAGCGGATGGCGATGATTTTTCAAGACCCGATGACGTCGCTCAACCCGTTTCTGAAGATTTCGACGCAGTTGATGGAAGTGACGCGGCTTCATCTCGGACATTCTAAAAAAGAAGCGTACGACCACGCGATAAAAATGCTGAAAACCGTCGGGATTCCCGATGCGGAAAGCCGCGTTGACAGTTATCCGCACGAATTTTCCGGCGGAATGCGTCAGCGCGTGATGATTGCGATGGCTCTTTCGTGCGACCCTGAATTACTGATTGCCGATGAACCGACGACCGCGCTCGACGTGACGATTCAGGCGCAGATTCTCGAACTCATCAAAGATTTGCGAACGAGAATGGGAACGAGCGTCATTTTGATCACGCACGATTTAGGCGTCGTTGCCGGAATGACCGACAAAATTATCGTGATGTACGCCGGAAAAGTTTTCGAGCAGGCACCGACGGCGGAGCTTTTCGCAACGCCTGCAAATCCTTATACAAAAGGACTTCTAAAATCGGTTCCCGATCCGGCGCACGAAGAAGGCACCGAGCTTTATCAAATTCCGGGCTTGCCGCCCGATGTCGCGCATCTTCCGCCGGGCTGTCCGTTCGCCGAACGCTGTTACCGCGCCGAAGACATCTGCCGGCGTGATTTTCCGCCGTTTGTGCAAATTAACGCGAATCATCATTCGCTTTGTCATTTCGCGCAGGAAGTTTACGCCGAATCGGTAGCGGAAAGCGAAAACGGGAAAACTGCAAATATACAGATGAAAATAAACGAGTAATTTTCGGCAAAGCAAAATTACCTGAAATTTATGAATGAAAACGGAAACGATTTAATCTCAATTCAAGACCTGCGAGTTCACTTCAAAATCGGCGGCGGGCTTTTTAAAGAAACAAAATACGTCAAAGCCGTTGACGGCGTGTCCTTAGACATTAAAAAAGGCGAAACGCTCGGACTTGTCGGCGAATCGGGCTGCGGGAAATCGACTTTGGGAAAAGCGATTTTGCGTCTGACAGAGCCGACCGGCGGGCAGGTTTTTTACAACGGAAAGGATTTGGCGCATCTCGGCGCGCGCGAAATGCGCGAGCAGCGCAAAAACTTGCAGATGATTTTTCAAGACCCGTATGCTTCTCTTAATCCGCGTATGACGGTCGGGCAAATCATCGGCGAACCGATTCGTACCTTCGGTTTGAAAAATGGTAAATCAATCGAAGAGCGTGTTCAGGATTTAATGGAAACCGTCGGGATGAGCCGTCGCTTCGTCAAACGCTATCCGCACGAATTTTCCGGTGGTCAGCGCCAGAGAATCGGCATCGCCCGCGCTCTCGCCGTCGATCCGGAATTTATCGTCGCCGACGAGCCGATTTCCGCGCTCGACGTTTCGATTCAGGCGCAGATCATGAACTTGATGGAGCGTCTGCAAGCGGAAAAGAATTTGACGTATCTTTTTATTTCGCACGATTTACGCGCCGTCCGTCATTTATCCGATAGAGTTGCGGTAATGTATCTCGGCAAAATAGTCGAGCTGGCGGGCGGAAAGGAAGTTTATCGAGAGCCTTTGATGCCTTACACAATCGCCTTGATTTCTGCGGTTCCCGTGCCCGACCCGGAAATCGAAGCAAAGCGCGAGCGCATAATCTTAAAAGGCGACGTGCCTTCGCCGATAAATCCGCCGTCGGGCTGCCCGTTTCACACGCGCTGCCCGTATGCGATCGAAGACTGCAAGCGCATCGTGCCGAAGCTGGTTGAAATCAAACCTAAGCATTACGCGGCTTGTATCCGCATCAACCCGGAAAAACCGCACATCGAAGAAAATTCTAAAGAAGGTTTAGGCGCGATCGGCGCGGGCGTGTAAACGATTCGAAAATAAATCGTTATAAACGAAAAAACAAGAAAGAGGCTTGAATCAAAGCCTCTTTCTTGTTTTTATTCTTATTTTATTTTGACCGGAAGTTTAGCTGCCGGTCGAAGTCGAAGAGTTTGCGTTATTTGCCGCGTTTCGCAAAGCTTTAACTGCGTCGTGAGCCGCCTGAACGCCTGTGTACTGTCTTTGAATAACGGTCGAAACGTTTGCCGGCAGAGACATTTCCAGAGCTTTTTTGTACTGATCTTTTGCTACGTCTTCGCCGCGTTCGGCTTCATTTAAGATTGCGGCGTCGTCCTGACCCGTAACGGCAGATTTTATATTGATCCAGCCGCGATGAAGCGCTGCCGCCGTGCTTCCGGAATTTTCCGGGTCGCCGCCGAGCTCGCGAACGAGAGCCTGCAATTCGCCGACGTATTGCGCGCGCTGCTGACTGTATTCATAAAAAGTCGATTTCAAATTGGAATTTTGAACCCCTTCAGCGGAAGTTTGAAAGCCGTTCTGCCCGTCTTTACAGGTTTCAATTAAATTATTAAGCGTTGAGATAACTTCTTCGTTGGTTGCTGCTTTTGCTTGTTCGCTGTGCATATATAAACTCCTTTTAATTTCAATTATGTAAATAATTCTTTCTCGATACCGGTTTTCACTTAACAATCCGTGTGCCAATAATTATTAACCCCTGTAAACACGACGTTTAAAAGAAATAAAATTTTCCGGATAAAGCGCAAACAGGCATCGCTGTATCGAATTATTACGCTGCGGTTTTCTGCCGCTTATGCATGCCTTCAGCAAATTCCTCGATGATTTTCTTGTTAAACGCCGGAATATCGTCCGGGTAGCGACTCGTCACCAGACCGTTATCGGTTACAACCTCGCGGTCAACCCACTTGGCTCCGGCGTTTTCCAGATCGGTTTTCAGAGAAGCCCAGGAAGTGACTGTTTTTCCCTTTACGACGTCGGCTTCAATCAGCGTCCAGGGCGCGTGGCAAATCGCGCCGACCGGTTTTCCTTCGTCGAAAAACGATTTAACAAAATTCACGGCTTTTTCATCCGTCCGCAGCTTGTCCGGGTTCATCACGCCGCCCGGCAAAAGCAAAGCGTCGTAATTTTGCGCGTCGGCTTCGCCGACCATAACGTCAACCTCGATCGAATCGCCCCAATCGTTTTCATTCCAGCCTTTTATCTCGCCGCTTTTGATTGAAATGACGTGAGTTTCCGCGCCAGCCTGTTCGAGCGCTTTTTTCGGTTCGAAAAGCTCGCTTTGTTCAAATCCGTCGGTGGCTAAAATCGCCACTTTAATTCCGTCTAATTGCATTGTCATAATACCTCCGTATAAATACTTTTAAGAACGACCCGGGGTGTTCGGGATCGGTGCGTTTTCGTCGTGTTTATGGCAATTGAAACAATTTGTATGCCATAATCTAAAAAAGAAAAAAATCAGTGCGCCTTTTTCTTGAAAATCTATATCGATTGAATATATAAGCAGGTAGGTGCAAAATCTCATACGTTTTGACTGGGTGGAAAATCCATTCGGCGAAAGATAATGTTCACCCGAAATTAGATTAGTACTGGTCAGAAAAAACAAAAAAAGCGGCTGATCGAAAGACTCGCCGACGATAGCGGTCTGGCAATCGTCATTGCCGACGGAAAATCCGCGCCGGTCGAAGGCGCGAATAATAATTCGATATGCCGCGCGCTGTATTCTTCCGAAAAATTCGCCGCGCGCTGCGATGAGTTTTGCGGAAAGGCTTTCGATTGGGCGATTGAAGCCGGAAAACCCGTCGCTTATGAATGTCACGCGGGGCTCAACTGCTTAGCCGTCCCGCTCAATGCGCCCGAAAAACGATTTGTCGCCATTGTCGGCAGAACTTTCCTGAAAGCTTCGGAATATCGCGAAGCGACGGAAAAAGCGCTCGCCGGAGAATGGAGCGTTTTTCCGCCGACAGAGTTTTTTGAAAACGTTCTGCTGACCGGCTCGCCGCAAAGCCTCGGAAAACTTGCCAATCGTTTGGGCAGATTAAGCGAAAACGAAAAGCTGGAGCTTCTGAAAAGCGTAAACTTTAGCGCAAATCAGGATAATCCGGCGAGCGAAGAAAATTTTCCGCAAGCGAAGGATATTGAAAACACGCAGGCTGACGAAATCGGCAGGCTCGTCGAGCGTTTTCAGCAAACGAGCGGGCGGAGCGCGGAAGACAACGAGAAAAACTCGCGGAAAACTCGCGAAGAAGCCGAAGAAACCGCCGCCTGGCGCTCGTTTTTCGGCTCGCTTTTGCAGCTCGATTACCGGCAGGTTTGTGAATTGATTCTGGATTTTTTACAAAAACGATACGGCTTGACCTCGATGATCTGGCTTGAAAACAAGGAAAATCGTTTGGAAGGAATCTCGGCAGCCGGCGAATTAAAACGCCGGCAAATTCAAATCGGCGTTTCAGCCGACGACGAGCGCTTGCTCGAAGCCTCGCGAAACGGCTTGCCGCTTGAGCTTCGCGAACGAAAAAGCCCGGCTTCAGATAATCATTTGCAGGTTATAAATCTTTTTGCCATCACGGTCGGCGGCGAAGTGCGAAGCGCTCTGGCGATCGGCGACGCGCTGGAAAGTAAAAAGGAAAAACGCGGGATCGTTCATTTTTGCCAGACGATTGCCTCGGACCTGGAGATTTTACGGCTTCGCGAAGAGCTTGCACGGCGCAAATGGATTGCGCGCGCGGTGCAGAAATTTAATGAAGCTTTAAAGCGCATCGACGCGGAAGATTTCTGGGTAAATCTGACGCAGATTTCCGCCGAGCTTCTCGGCGCCGAACGCGCCTCGCTTTTGATTTATAACGAAAAAATCGGTGTTTTGCAGGCAAAAGCCTTGATCGGCGTCGTAAACGATTTGAGTGCTGAAAAAGCGTTCGGCGAAAGAGTCGCGCAGAAAGTTTTGCGCGAAGGCGTGCCGATTATCGCTTCAGAGCTGGAAAAATCCTCGATCAAACCGGCGCCGCCCGAATGGCGTTATAAAACCGATTCTTTTTTGAGCTACCCGATTATGATCGGCGAGCGAAAAATCGGTGTTATGAATTTTACAGATCACGCCGACCGTGCCGATTTCGGCGATTTCGATTTGGAGCTTATCCAGGCGATCGCGCCGCAAATCGCCGTCGCCGTCGATCACGCGCTGCTCAAAGACAAAGCCGGTGAATTCGAGCAATTGTCGGTGACGGACGCTTTGACGGGGCTTTCCAACCGGTTTTATCTGGACAGGCGTCTGGATGAAGAAATCAACCGCTCGAAACGCCACCGTTTCCCGCTCAGTTTGATGATGATTGATGTGGATTTTTTCAAGTCTTACAATGACGCTTTCGGGCATACGGAAGGCGACAAGGCTTTGAAAATTGTCGGCGAAAAATTAAAAGAGACTTTGCGCGTGATCGACGTCGCCGCGCGTTTCGGCGGTGAGGAATTTTCGATTCTTCTGCCGCAGACGACGATTGAAGAAGCCGGAACGATTGCCGAACGCGTCCGCGCCCGCATCGAAAAGACGAATTTTCCGAATCGAAAGGTAACGGTCAGCATCGGCATCGCGAGTTGTTCCATGGCGGTGAATACGGCGGAAGATTTGATTTCGTTAGCCGATAAAGCGCTTTACGAAGCGAAACGAAAAGGCAGAAATAATGTGCAGGTTTACGGGAGTTTTGACAATACACGAGGAGAATGAGCGATTTGCAGCAAAAGGGAATCTTATCGAAAATTGAAAACTTTACCGGAAGAACTCGCGATCTCGACGCGATCTTCCGCCACGCGCGAGGCGAAAACGAAAGACGCGGATTAATGCTTTTGTCGGCGCCCGGTTCCGGCGCGTCCGAGCTTTTGAAAAACGTTTTCGACCGGCTTTTCTGCCAACCCGCCGCGGCGATCCCGTTTTATTTCGCCGTTAAAAAAACTGATGAAACCGTTCGGCAAACGGCGCTGCGCTTTCTTCATGATTTTCTGCAGCAAGCGATCGCTTTTCGCCGCCGCGATGAAAAACTTTTAAGTTTCAGCGGCGATATTTACGAGCTCGCGCAAATCGCCGTTCCGGGCGACGGGCATTGGGTCGATCGCCTGGTTGAAATTTATCAAAACGAAAATCAAATAAAAGACGAGCGCGCTTTCGTCCGGCAGGCTTTGAGCGCGCCGCTTCGCGCCGCGGCGGCGGGAGCAAAGTTTTTCGTCATGCTCGACGATCTGCACGAAACGGAGAATCTCGTCGGCGAAACCGATTTAATCGCCGAGCTTCAGGACGTTTTCGCCGGTTCCGAAACGCCTTTTATCTTTGCCGGCAGGCGCCGGTTTTTATTCGGCAAAACGGCGGGAAGCGGCGAAACTTTGTCGCTCGAACCGCTTTCATTCAAAGAAGCCGGATTGCTCGCCGAAAGCCTGGCGGAAAAATTCGACGTTGCCGTCAACGATCAAACGCGCGATTTGATCGCCGCGCAAATGCAGGGAAGTCCGCTATTTATAAAATTTTTGTTCGAAGCCGCAAGCGAGCGCCGTCAGAATTTAGACAGTTTCAGGCAAGTTGAAAAAATCTACGCCGACGAGCTTTTCGGCGGAAGAATCGGCAAGTTTTACGATGCCGCCCTCGAAGAAATCGCGCCGGGCGTTGAAACGCAAAAAAATATTACAGGGCTCGTTTTCGATGCGCTGACGGTGGAAAAAGGTAAAACTCCGGTTGAATTCTGGCGTAACCGCATCGGTTTAAGCGAAAAGGATTTTTACGCGGCTATAAACCGCCTGAACACGCGCGAATTAATTCGTTTGACATCAAACCACGTCGAAGCGATGACGGAAAACGAGGTGACGAGCGATTACATCGCGGCGCGTTTTCGTCTTGAGATCGCCGGAGAAAAACGAGCCCTGGTGGTCGCCGAATCGCTTTCCGGTTTTCTCAAACGCGCTCCGAAAACGATGGCGCAGTTTTACAGGAAAAACGCGGCAATCGGTTTGCGCGAGCTGCTTTCGGTTTTCGATTGCCAGGAAATTCCGCTCGCTTTGCTCGATTACAATCGTTTCCGCGATGAATATAAAGGCGCGCCGAACGAAGAATTGTTGAAAACGCTGGCAAAAGACGAGGAAAAAATCCGTTTGCCGCAGATTGTGTATTCCGCGCACACTCTGGCTTTTTATCCGCCGATCGAACAAACGATCGAAAAAGAGCGTTCGGCGGTCGCCGTCGGTTTTCAGGAAAGCAAATACACGGACGAAGACGAGATCGTCTGGATTACCGCGGAAATCGATTCAAAGCTCGAAGCGAACAAAGACGCGGCTGAATTTTGGTGCGACCGTCTGGAAATCGTCGCTTTAATGTGCAATTTTTCCAATTATAAAATTTGGCTGATCGCGCCCGAAGGCTTTTCGCCGGAAGCATTGGAAATATTGCGCCAGCGAAACGCTTTCGGTTCGAGCCGCAAGCAGGTCGAACTGCTGATAAAATTCCTGGATGCGGAAGAAGCTTTAGGCGAAAAGCTGAAAGCCGACGAATACGAAATGGTCGTGCCGATGGGCGAAGATACCGAAATGATCGCCGCGCAGGCAATCGAGGAAATCGCACGCCGACATCATTTTACTCCGAAAGCGATCAATCAGATTAAAACCGCTCTGGTCGAAGCCTGCATCAACGCCTCGGAACACAGCCTCAGTCCGGATCGTAAAATTTATCAGAAATTCGCCGTCGAAAAAGATAAAATCGTTATTACGATAGCGAATCGCGGATTGCGTTTAAGCGACAAAAAAGCCTCTGAAATCAAGCCCGACGAAGGCAGGCGCGGCTGGGGGCTGAAACTGATGAAAACTTTAATGGACGAAGTGAAATTTGAAGAAACCGACGACGGCACGCGCATCTCGATGACCAAGTTTCTGGAAAAGTAGTTGACAAAACCACGCTTTAAGCTTTACCTTAACTTCCAAGTTCTAAATCTATCCTGCAGAAAGCTATAAATTAGTGGAAATTAATAACAATGTTTCTGTGCAAACGAGCGGCGAAACCGCAGTCGTTTATGCCAACGATTACTTAAACAAGCTGACCGGCGAAAAAATCGAGCGCGAATGCCGGCGGCAATTGGAAGCCGGCTGTAAAACTCTGGTAGTAAATTTTGCCGAAACCGAGATCGTTAACAGCATCGGCGTTTCGATTTTGCTCGGTGTCATCGACGCGGCTTCAAACGCCGGCGCCAAAATAGTTTTTTCCGACGTAAATAATGATACGATAGAGCTTTTCGAAATGCTCGGTCTGACAAAACACGTGACTGTGAGTTGATAAGTTTTTTTCACCGCAGACGCGCAACCGGCACAGAAAATTTGAAACTGAAGTAAGCCGAGGTTTTTAAGATAAATACTTAAATACTTAAATACTTAAACTGTATTTCATTCGTATTTATTCGCGGGTAAAAGCTTCGTAATTCTTCGCACGTCTTTTGATTAATTCCCAAACAAATGGCTGAAAATCAACAAAAGTTAATTCATACCTTCGGCGCGCTCGCCGAACTCGGCAGCGAAGTTTCGCAAAAGCAGAATTTTCAGGAAATGATGCGCACTTCGCTTCACTTGCTGCTCGGCAGCCTGGCGATTATGCGCGGCGGGATCGCGCGTTATTCGCGATACGGTCACGAATTGAATATGCTCGTGATGCGCGGGCTCGGCGATGATTTTCCGCTTAGTTTAAGCCTTTGTTACGAAGACGAGCGACAGTTTCTGGTCAACGATCTGTACCCGATCGAAGTCGCGCAGGCGAAAGTTTTGCCGTTTTTCCAAATTTACGATCAGAGCTTCGAGAAAAAGCGCATCGAGCTGCTCGTGCCGCTCGTTATCCGCGACGAGATCGTCGGCGTAATTCTTTTAGGCGAAAAGGCAAACGGCGAAGCTTATTCGGGTTACGATAAAGAAATCATCTGCGCGATGGCGCGGCACATCGGCGTCGGGATCGCGCAGAGAAATATGATGGCGGAACTCGAACGCCGCTCGGACGAAAACCGAAAGCTTTACGACGATCTGCGGATGACTTATAAAGATACGGTCAAGGCTTTCGCCGCCGCGATCGATTACAAAGACAAATATACCGAAGGTCATTCGGTCAGAGTCGGAAAATATTCGGAAATCATTGCGCAGGAACTCGGGCTTGAGGAATCGGAAGTCGAAGGCGTCGCCGTTGCAGGTTATCTGCACGACGTCGGCAAGCTAACGGTCGAACGCAACATCATCAACGCGCCGTATCGCATCAACGCCAAAGAATCCGCCGAGCTTAATAAACATCCGGCGGTCGGCTACGAAATTCTGCTGCCGATTCATCATCCGTACACGGACGTTCCGCTTGCCGCGAAATACCATCACGAACGACTCGACGGGCGCGGCTACCCGGACGGTCTTTACGATAAGGAAATTCCGTATATTGCAAAAATAGTAAACTTAGCCGATTCTTTTGACGCGATGACGACCGACAGACCTTATAAACGTCGTCGCCCCGCAAATGAAGTTATCGAAGATTTGCAAAGAAATGCGGGCAAACAATTCGCCCCGGAACTCGTCACGGCGTTTTGCCGCGGAATGCTTAAGGAAGTAACTGGCGAATCGAAAGACAAACGTTTTCGCCGCCTGCTCGGGCGTGAATATATGGAAGCCGAAGGAATCGTCCCGATTTTGAAAAACGCGCTGAACGGTATGAACGCTACTTCTTCTTTGACTTTCGTTAGCCCGGATTAAAGATATTTATTCGGATATGTCTATTCGGATATATTTATTCGGATAAAAGCCACGTTTCAGCTTCGTTTACATCGTTAAAAATCTTGCCGTATAATCCGCGATTGACCGTGACGAGCTCGCCGAACTCGTTTAACTCGTTTTGTTCGGCATAACGATCGTAAAACGCTATGCGAACGCCTCGAAAACCCATCTGAGAAATGTCGGTTCCCAATTGGTACATATCGCCCATCGAAATGGCGATGGGAATGTCTTCTTCGATTAAAACCTTTTTACAATTGAGCTTTTGGCAATTGGCAGCCACTTCCAGCCAATATTGACGTGATATTTCCAAACTGTCATGTTTGCCTGTAACGTAAACGTATAAATATTGCGGACGCTGCTCGAAAGTAATGTGGTAATTTTTCGCTTTGAGCGATTCATCGTTAAGCGGGTGGTTTTTTGACACAAAATTAAAGTAGCAGACGCAAAAACGGGAAGCAAAAACAAGAATGATATTTAATGCCGGCAGGATGCCGATCGCCCGTTTTTACAGGACTGTATAAATATAAATTTAGAGATTGGTTAAATCGTTATCGAGCAGTTGGACGAATTTTTTGGCAGCCAGCGACAAGCTCCGGTCGCTTCTGTAAATAACTCCCACGGGTCGAACCCATTCTTTCTCCGCGAGCTTGATAACGGCGAGCTGCCCGTTTTTTTCTTCGTCTTCGACCGAAGGATACGGAACGATCGCCATGCCGAAACCGACCTCGACGGCTCGCTTGATGGTTTCGATATTGTCGAACTCGGCGACTTTTTTAACGTCTACGCCGTTTGATTTCAGGATTTTATCGGTGGCTTTGCGCGTCGGTATATCGCGTTCGAAAAGAACGAAGTCGCGCCCGTTTAGTTCTTTGGCTTTTATTTTTCCGCGCTTGGCAAATTCATGTTCGGGCGAACAGATCAAAACCAAACGGTCGCTCTGCATCTGTACGATCGTCAAGCCGCGCCGCGGTTCGGGAAAAGCGACGACGCCGAGCTCGACCGAACCGTTTAGAACGTCGCGGACGACGCGCGTCGTTCGCGAATATTCGAGATCGATTTTGGCGGACGGGAATTTCGACATAAACTCGCGCACTTTCGGCGGAAGTTCGTGCAGCCCGACGCTGTAAACGGTCGCAACTTTGACGGTTCCGCCGATTTTGCCGACCAGCCCGCGCATGCTTTCGTTTAGCGTGTCATAGCAATCCAGAACGTTTTTAGATTCTTTGTAAAAAACCTCTCCGGCGGTGGTCAGGCGAACTTCGCGCCTTCCGCGCACGCGTTCGAGCAAACGGCGCTTGAACTTTTCTTCTAAAGTGCGGATCTGCTGACTGACCGCCGACTGCGTGATAAAGTTGCGCTCGGCGGCGAGCGAAAAACTTTGTAAATCAACCAAATCGCAAAAAACCTTTAACGTTTCGATATGCATTTTTCTTTCTTAATGGCGAACAAAAACCTGAGAACGGCGAATGAAAGACAATAATATTTTAATTCGCCGGTCCTCGTTGATCATTTACCCTTATAATAAGTTTTTCTGAATAAGTTGTTCAAGAGAATTCATTTTAACTTATTAAAGAAAAAAAGTATTATGAAACCCAACGTTTATGATTGCCGATTTCTGATTTTAATCTTAGAATTTCGTAAATCAGTAAAAAGTTAATCAATCGACCAAAAGAGGCTAACAGCAAATGTCTATTAAATTGAGCAAAACTTTTCTTTTGCGAAAGTTGCATCAGATAACCGGGATCGTTCCGCTCGGCGCGTTTTTTTTCGTTCATATATTTACCAACTCCAAAGCTATGAGCGGCGAAAAAGCTTTTAACGACGCGGTCGGCGATATTCATCATATTCCGTATCTGTTGTTTGTCGAAGTTTTCGGCATTTTTCTTCCGCTCATTTTCCACTCGATTTACGGCATTTTTATTTCCGCCGAAGCCCGACCAAACGGATTCGATTACAATTACGGGCGCAATTGGTTTTATATTTTTCAGCGCGCGACCGGCATATTCCTGTTTTTCTTCTTGTTGTTTCATATCTTAAATCTTCGTTTCGGCGCGATTCCCGGTTTGGAATCATACGGCAACCCGGTGGCTGGAAACGCCACGCAGGCTTTCGATATTGTTCAGGCGGAATTTAGAAACGCGGGTATTTTGCTTTTCTATATTTTGGGCGTTGCGGCGACGGCGTGGCACCTTGCATACGGCATCTGGCTGTTTGCGGTCGATTGGGGAATCGTTATCGGCGAAAAAGCGCAGAAATACGCGTTATACGCTTGCATTGCGCTGGCAGCCGGATTGTTTGCGGTCGGCACGAACGCGGCGTTCGCCTTTGTTCGCCCGTGCGGTTTGCTGCCGCAAGCTTTTTGCAGCGAGCTCGAAGAAAATAAAATTACTCAGCCGAACGCGCCGCGAAGGTTTTAGTTGAAAATTTGCAGGTGTATGTTTTCGCCGTTTTAGAAACGGCACTCAAGTATAAAAAATTATGGCATCGAACGGATTAAAAATAGCGATTGTCGGCGGCGGTCTTGCCGGTCTGGCGGCGGCTTTGAAGGTAGCCGAAGCCGGGCACGAAGTTGATTTGATCTCGGTTGTCCCGGTCAAGCGCTCGCACTCGGTTTGCGCGCAGGGCGGAATTAACGGAGCGGTCAACACCAAAGGCGAAGGCGATTCGCCCTGGAAGCATTTTGACGACACGGTTTACGGCGGCGACTTTCTGGCTAACCAGCCGCCGGTACAGAAAATGTGCGAGATGGCGCCGCAAATTATTTATTTGTTCGACCGGATGGGCGTCCCGTTTTCGCGCACGCGCGAAGGATTGCTGGATTTTCGGCGTTTCGGCGGAACTTTGCATCACCGCACGGCGTTTGCCGGGGCTTCGACCGGGCAACAGCTTTTATACGCTCTCGACGAGCAGGTTCGCCGCTTCGAAACCGAAGGAAAAGTTAATAAATACGAAGGCTGGGAAATGCTTTCGCTCGTTTTGGACGATCATCAGGTTTGCCGCGGTCTGGTCGCAATGAATTTGCAAACGCTCGAATTAAAAGCCTTTTACGCCGACGCCGTGATTATGGCGACCGGCGGACCGGGAATGATTTTCGGTAAATCGACCAACTCGATGACCTGCACGGGCAGCGCCGTTTCCGCGGCTTACCAGCAGGGCGCGAAATACGCGAACGGCGAATTCATACAGGTTCACCCGACTTCGATTCCCGGCGAAGACAAACTTCGATTGATGAGCGAATCGGCGCGCGGCGAAGGCGGGCGCGTCTGGGTTCCGCGCAATCCCGGCGACAATCGAAATCCGAAAGACATCCCGGAAACGGAACGCCGTTATTTCCTTGAAGAAAAATATCCGGCTTACGGAAATCTTGTGCCGCGCGATATCGCGACCAGGGAAATCTTCCAGGTTTGTCTCGAAGGCAGCGGCGTCGGCGGCGAAAACCAGGTTTATCTCGATTTGACTCACATCGACGCGGGAACTTTAACGAGAAAATTAGGCGCGATTCTGGAAATTTACGAAATGTTCGTCGGCGACGATCCTCGTCACGTGCCGATGCGGATTTTTCCGGGCGTTCATTATTCGATGGGCGGACTCTGGGTCGATTTCGAGCAGAGAACTAACATTCCAGGTCTTTTCGCCGCCGGAGAATGCGATTATTCGATTCACGGCGCAAATCGTCTCGGCGCGAATTCTCTGGTTTCATGCGTTTACGGCGGTTTCGTCGCCGCGCCTTCGGCAATCGAGTACGCGAAAAACGTCGAGCGAAAAAATACCGAGACAAACGGCATTCACGCCGCGGAGCTCCGTCGTCAACAGGAAATTAACAGCCAGATCATCAAAAACGAAGGCTCGGAAAATCAGTATAAAATCCACGATGAAATGGGCAAATGGATGACCGACAATGTGACGGTCGTGCGTTATAACGATCGTTTGAAAGCGACCGACGAAAAGCTCGTTGAATTGCAGGATCGCTTCAAGCGCATCTCGATCAACGATTCGAATTTATGGGCGACGCAGGCGCTGCCGCACGCGCGGCAATTGTGGAATATGCTGCAGCTTGCGCGCGTCATCACGCTCGGCGCTCTTAATCGCGACGAATCGCGCGGCGCGCATTACAAACCCGACTTCCCGGATCGCAACGACGAGGATTTCCTGAAAACGACGATCGCCGAATGGTCGGCTGAAGCGCCGGTTTTAAGTTATGAAGCCGTTGAGGTCGGATTGATCGAACCGCGCAAGCGCGATTATACGAAAGGCAAAGCGAAAGCCGCCGTGACAAATGATTCGACGGCGGAAAAAGGCGGCGCGGCGCAAATTCAGCAGCCGGGAAGCGAGCTGAAACCGCAGGGACGCGAAGAAACCTGGGTCAAAGAAGGCAGAAAAATTCAGGAAGGCGAATCGTTTAAGGAATTAAACGATAAGGAGCGCGAGCGCGGAGAGCAATAATTTTCCGGGTTTTCAAACGGAAAATTATTGCTCGACACCGAAAGAAAATTTATGAGCAACAGCAACGAGTTCAAAGAGAAAAAACGGTTGACGAATCCGCCGCAGACGGTGGATATAAAAATTCAGCGCCGCGATAAACTGGGCGAAAACGCTTACTGGGAAACTTTTACGATTCCGTACCGGCGAAATCTGAACGTAATCTCCGTTTTGATGGACATCCGCAAAACTCCCGTCACAAAAGAAGGCAAGCAAACGACGCCGCCGGTTTGGGATATGAGTTGTCTCGAACAGGTTTGCGGCATCTGCACGATGGTCATCAACGGGCGCGTGCGCCAGTCTTGTTCGGCATTGATCGACGATCTGCTCGTTTCCGACGGCGGAAACACTATAACGCTCGAGCCGATGAGCAAATTTCCGAACGTGCGCGACCTGAAGGTTGATCGCACGCGTATGTTCGAACATTTGAAACAGGTCAACGCCTGGATCGAGCTCGACGGAACGCACGATCTCGGACCGGGACCGACGATGTCGCAGGAAACCGCGCAGGAACGCTATGCCTATTCGCGCTGCATGACGTGCGGCTGCTGTCTCGAAGCCTGCCCGCAGTATCATGACGATAATTACATCGGACCGCAGGCGATCGCGCAGGCGCGTTATCAAAATATGCATCCGACCGGCAAAATCACGATTGACGAGCGGCTCGAAGGTCTAACTCAGGAAGACGGCATCACCAATTGCGGCAACGCGCAAAACTGCATACAGGTTTGCCCGATGGGAATTCCCCTGACGCGCGCGATCTACGAAACAAACCGCGACATTACGGTGAACGCTCTGTTCGGCTGGCTTAGAAAATAATTCACAATCAAACAAAATAAAAAAGGCAAAAGCTTAAAAAACGGCTTTAGCCTTTTTTATTTTTCTGCTAATCTTTTTCAGCCTAAAATTCGCTGACGTTATTTCTGATTTTTTAATTTGCAATAAATCATTGAATCGTCGGAACAACGGGAACGTCGCCGAAATGAATTTGAGGAATATTTGCAATGCCGTTTTTGCTCAGAAAACCCGCCATTTCTTCAAAAGCCATCGGCTTGGCGAAAAGAAATCCCTGCGCGCCTTCGCAATTGAGTTTTTTCAATTGTTCGAGTTGAATCTCGGTTTCGACGCCTTCGGCGACGACGCGCAATCCGAGACTGTGCGCAAGCATCAGGATCGTTTGGATTATCTTCGTATTGCCTCCGTTTTGTTCGATCAAGCTGATTAGCGATCGATCGATTTTCAGAGTTGAAATCGGCACTTGCAGCAAACGGCTTAAATTCGAATAACCGGTGCCGAAATCGTCGATATTTATTTCGATTCCGAGATCGCGCAACTGATTCAGCATATGAACCGCCGTTTCTTTATGCTCGAAAAAAACCGATTCGGTGATTTCGAGTTTCAGCTTTACCGCGGGAAAACCCGTTTCTTCGAGAATTCTTTTAATGCGCTTGACGAGCATCGGTTGGGCAAATTGTTTGCACGATAAATTGACGCTTAATAAAAACGGGAAATCATTTTGGAATTCTTTCGCCATCGCAATCATCTCGCGACAGGCTTTGCGCAGTATTTGCTCGCCGAGAGCGTCTATCAAGCCGATTTCTTCAGCCAAAGCGATAAATTTCGCGGGCGGAATGTCGCCCAGCATCGGGTGAGCCCAGCGCGCCAAAGCTTCGAAGCCTTCGATCTTGCCGCTGATGAGCGAATAAATCGGCTGGTAAAAAACGACGAATTCGTCTTTTTCGACCGAGCGGCGCAAATCGTTTTCGAGCTGCAAAGTTTCTTTGGCGACTTCGTGCATATTCTCGTCGAAAACTTCGTGACAGGCTTTTCCGGCGCGTTTCGCCTGGTACATCGCCGTGTCCGCATCGCGCATTAAATCTTCCGTGGTCGTGTGTTTGTCCGAAGCGTTCAAAATGCCGATGCTCGCCGAACTGTAAATTTCGTTTCCTTTTAACTTGAACGGCGAATTAAACGTATCGCGGATTCGCTCGGCAATTCCGATAACTTCCTTATCTTCATGAAAACCTTCGACCATAATCGTGAATTCGTCGCCGCCGAGACGCGCGATCGTATCCGTCGGGCGAACGCACTGGCGCAGACGCTCGGAAATCGCGATTAAAAGCTCATCGCCGACCAGATGACCGAGACTGTCGTTAACGAACTTGAACCGGTCGAGATCGATAAACAGGATGCTTATCCGGTTAAGCGGATTTTTCCTTTTCTTTTCCAAAGCTTTTTCAATCCGCGTCATCAGAAACTTCCGGTTCGGCAATCCGGTCAGCGCGTCATGCGTCGCGTCGTATTGCAGTTTTTCCTCGACGAGTTTTTTCCCGGTAATGTCCTGAATTTGAAAAATCAAATTCGGATTCTCCGATTTAATGCTGCTTGCCGCCGAAAGGCTCCAGCAAGCCCAGACAATTCTGCCGCTTTTATGCTGGTATCTTTGTTCGAGCCGGCAGGTTGAGATTTTACCGGTTAAAAGTTCGTTGATTTTTATAAGCGTGCTGCCGAGGTCTTCGGGCAAAAGCATCGATTGAAAATCTGCGGCGAGAAATTCTTCTTCTTTGTAGCCGAGAATCTGGCGCAAAGCGTGATTTACTTTCAGCCATTTTCCGTCGGGTGAAACCAGCGCGATGCCGATCGGCGCATAGTTAAACGCGCTGCGAAAACGCTCTTCGGATTCGCGCAGAGCTATCGACTGCTTTTCCAAAACTTTCGCGTGATGCTCGGCCTGCTCCGCCTGCTTAACGGACATCGCAAAATTTTCCAGGTACATCCGGTAAGTTAAGTAAACGATAAAGATGATCGGAACCGCCGCCACGATAAGGGCAAAGCCGATAACATTAAACAGTTTTATCAAAACGCCGGAAAGCAAAACAGCCGTTTCGCCGCCGAAAAGAAGAATCGCCGGAAAGATAAATATATCCGATACGGTGATACTGGATTTTAAGCGCGAAATCGGCAGCAAAATTCGCGAGCTTAAACCAATCGCAGCAGCCGCGAAAAATAAAAACTCGATGCTTATCGCCGCAATCGGCAGAATTTTATAAAAAGCTATCGCCAGACACGCGAATCCTGCGGCGATTACGGTCTTTATAGAGAGGTTGGTAAGGTTCTGAGTTTTCATTTTACCTCCGATGATGGAGTGAAAGAACAAAGAAAATATAGAGCAATATAGAGAAATATAGAGAAATACTTGCGTCAGGCAAGCTTAAAATATTTTTGAGTGTAATTTAACAAATGCCGTGCAAATGTGAATGCCTGTGAGAGTTCTTTTACTAAATGCATTATCAATGAAAACAACGTTTTTGTCTATGGTTTTTCATTGTTAATCAATGTGACCGCAAAGATTTTTGTTTCAGCCGTATCCCTGAAATAAACTGAAGAAATCTCCTGAATTAAAGACAAAAGGACACAAGTTCCCGTCTTCACTCAGGCAATGCTTATGCCAATAGCTAATTGTTGTAATGACTGCTGCTAGCGCGAGAACGGATTTATAGCGGCGGCAAATTAAATGAGATTGACAGAAGCGTGCGGTCAGGTTGAACGATCGGTGAATAAAAAACTGGAAAACGGGAAAACGAAAAAAGGGAAAGCTCTTAAACTTTCCCTTTACTTAACATAGATACGCAGAAGCCTAATTTATCTTGCCATTAAACTTTTAGATGCCGAGAACGTCGATGAGTTCCTGAACGGCGCCGGCAGATTTTTGCAGAGCCGCGCGTTCTTCGTTGGTCAATGAAATTTCGATGATTTGTTCGACGCCGTTTTTACCGAGCTTGACCGGAACGCCGACAAACAAATTATTAATACCGTATTCGCCTTCGAGATAAACGGCGCACGGAAGAATTTTCTTTTTATCTTTCAAAATCGCTTCCGCCATTTCAACCGCGCCCAGGCTCGGCGCGTAATAAGCCGAACCGGTTTTCAGCAAACCGACGATTTCGGCGCCGCCGTTAGCCGTGCGCGTAATAATCGCGTCGATCTGTTCTTTCGGTAAAAGTTCGGTGACGGGGATTCCGGCGCATGTCGAGTAACGCGGAAGCGGAACCATCGTATCGCCGTGACCGCCGAGAACGAAAGCCGTAACGTTTTCAACCGAAACGTCGAGCGCTTCAGCCAGAAAGCAGCGCATACGAGCCGAATCGAGAACGCCAGCCATGCCGAGAACGCGGTTTTTCGGGAAGCCCGAGCGCTTGAACGCCACCTGCGTCATTGCATCGAGCGGATTTGAAACGACGATGATGTAAGCATTGGGCGAATATTTCGCGACTTCATCGGTTACTTTCCCGACGATGTCGGCGTTTGTCTTCAACAAATCATCGCGGCTCATCCCGGGTTTGCGCGGAAGTCCCGCCGTAATAATTACAACGTCCGAATCCTTTGTTTCTTCGTAGGAATTCGCGCCGACGAGTTTGACGTCAAAACCGTCAATCGGCGCGGCTTGAGCCAAATCGAGAGATTTGCCTTGCGGCGTTCCTTCGACAATATCAACCAGCACGACGTCCGCCAATTCTTTAGCGGCAATCCAATGCGCCGCCGTCGCGCCGACATTGCCTGCGCCGACGACTGTAATTTTGTTGCGTCTAATCATTTTTATTCCTTCCTATTGTGAATATATATGTAAAATAAAAAGGATATTTTGTCATAGTTAACCGCAAACGGCAAAAGAGTGGGAAATTGTTTCCGGGAATTTGCCTGATTCAGAGCGTTTTTTTTTGACCTTCTGCAAAACTTATTTTGAATGATCGCTTTGTATTTGGGTTAGCGCCGAAAGTCGATTTAAACGAAAAGTCGATTTAAAATAGAAAAAGTCTGATATGCTCTCCCCTTCACATCAGACTTTCTCAAAATGGTCGCGGAATTTTTGTCGCCAACGACCAAACTTATAAAATTTTCAATCAACCGAATTTTTAATAATCCATAACCGGTAAAACCACGGTTTTTTTTAATTCGATCTCAAATTCTTCATCGGTTTTTATCCGAACGTTTTTGCCTTTTCGCAAAAGCGCGATGCCTGTTCCAGCGCCTGCGCCGAGTCCCGCTCCGATCAGCGCGCCGTTTTCCGTTTTGGAAACGCCGCCGAAAATCGCTCCGAGCGCCGCGCCGCCGGCAATCGTCAAAACATTGCTTTTTTGCGCCGAATCGGCTTTTATTTCATCAACCAGAGCGCCTTCTATATTGCGTTTTGTTCCGTCGGCGAAGCGCATATTTTCAAAGACGACTTCTATTTTTCCGCTTTGTCCGCCGACCGACGAAGGAGAAACCTTTACGACCCGACCTTCGACGATCGTGCCGACCGGCAAAACAATCGTTTCACGGACGATTACGGGCTTGGAAATCTTTGTAATAAAAGTATCGTTTACGCTGGAAACTTTCGAATTAATTTCGGTTTCCATTCTCAGGCTGATCTTTGTGCCCGACTGAAGCTCATAAATAGACCCTTGAGCCCGGATCGATGAAAAACTTGCAAAGAACAATAAAATTAGTGCGAAGATGTTGGTCTTTTTTAGCCAAAAGTTCATATGACCTCCAACTTCGCGGATTCAAATGACATCCGCGAAGTTATTAGCAACGACCGTGCCAGTAATTGCGTGCTGCGTAAAAGTGTTGAAAATACATTAGTTTCTGGCATTTTACACGCGGAGGTCAAAAGTTGTCTATAAAATTTTTGACAATATCGGTTACCCTTTGCACGAAATAGGTTAGTAAAGTGAAAAAGCGAAAAGCGAATAACGAAAAATCGCAGAAATAAAATTTCCTTTAACCGTCGCTATTCGCTTTTCACATTTTTGTTTTATTTTTCCTTTTCTCTTTTCCTCTTCTCTTTATTGAAGAATCGGGTGCCCGCCGCCCTGGCTGTGATCCGCGGTTTGGTTAAACAGCCGTCGATCGTTGTGGTAAAGAACCAAATGCTCGCCTTCGTATCGCACGACATCGGAAACGCGTTCGTAGTGTTTCGTGTGTTCGGCGATTATAAAAGCGTTCGGATTAAAAGCCACGACCATTCCAGCCGCGTAAATATAGCCGCCCTGGTCGAAAATGCTCCCGGCGTATTGCGCCGCGCCGATGGCTATGTCCGGCGAATACTGACCGCTGCTGTCCTTCAAACGGTCGGCTTTAGCGATAAAAATCGTGTAATCGGAATAATTCAAACGCCTGCTGTAATTGTTTTTACGAGAAAGCGCGAAAAGATTTGCCAGCCCGTCGTCGATCGCCTTGAGCATTCGCGCGTTCGGACGATTAACGGCGTAAACGCGCGCGCCTCTCGGAGTTGTCAGCGAAACGGTAAATCTGTCGTTTGTGATTTTTTGAGCTTCGTTAATAACCGTGCGATCTTGTCCTTTGACGCTTTGCGCAAAACCGGCGGCGAAAACAAAAGCGATTAATAATAGATTTCTTGCTGTTTTCATAATAAATACACCGTTTTACAGAAACGGCAAGTGTCGTGCCACAATTATAAAATAATTAAATCGGCGAAACCGAAATCAGTTTTCCCCGATTTCGTCGCTTTATGCACGAAAATGAATTACTTTTTCAACTTTTATTTTCAACTTATTTATACGGCAAAATTCCGTTTTATCGGCTTTTGTAAAATTACTTCTGGTAAAGGATTCATTGGGCGTTTTTGAGATTGCTAAAACGCCATGTTCGATATTCTTGCTCGTTATTTAAGGAAATTCTTTTGCTATTTTTGGATTGGAACAATTCAAAATTCAGAGGTGAATATTTAAGAATATTATTTAATAAGTCGTTGAATCGGTAAAATGCACAAAATGAGAAGCTGTAAAATCTTATATAAAACTCTTTTCGTATAACCGGTTGTATTGCTAAAAAAAGGAAAACGCTCATAAAGTATTTGCAAGACGGAAGAAGCTAATACATATGCGCAGATCTGATTTTGTTGATTTATATATTCCGGACGCATTACGTCCGCGATTAATACCACCCGCCTTTCTTTACTGTGGTTCCAGGCGGTATGCGTATGGGCATCACAAAAAGGAAGGACTTTCCCCTCTTCCCAGGCGCGAATCTCGCTGCCCACCTGAAAACCGCAATCGGGCAAACCGGTCGGAATTGATAATCCTATATGACAGCGGTAAATAGCATCCGTGTCTCCATGATGCGGATTAATGTTTGCTCCGGCTTCGAGGACGCTTAGAGAAAAAGAAGTCAGACCCGGAATAGACTTTAAAATACGAACAGTTTCGGGACATTTCCGGCAGTTTGCGTGCATCGTAAATTTCCAGAAATATAGTCCCATCGTCTTCCATTGACGCGGCGGAAATGACATGGACTGATTGATAAAATACGGCTTTAAACGCTCTGGGTTGCTTTCAATCAGAGTTACCAGTTCGTCTCGAAAAATCTCCCAATTATCTTCCAGCACCTTAATCCACGGAAGGTCTTCCCGCTCGTAGAAAAACGGCTGGTTTCCGGGGTAACGCCCCCCGAATTCGTTATACCAAGGTTTCGGCTCAGACATGACGTGCGGAATAATTTGCGTTCTTAAGTATTATACTGAGATACGCATTTGTTCCTTAATAATCCTCCCTAACTCGTTTTGATGTTCCGTTACCAGATGATGTCCGCCCTCAACGAACTGTATGGAAAAAGCATTCTCACAAAGAAGAATCCACTCCTTCATTTTCTTAACTTCCGTCAAAGGATCCTGTCTGCCGCCAATCACCGTCAAAGGAATGCTTATGATTTGGCGGGTCGGTTGATATGTTTCCGACAATTCCAGGTCCGCTCTGAGCAAATCCAGATTTTCCTGTATCGCTTTTCGGCGCTCGGCAAGATTTTTTGAGCTTTCATAACGAAAAATTACATTTTCAACAAGTTCTTCAGTCCCGAGTCGGTGAGCAGCAGTTTGTGAAGCCTGAAGAGGTGCGTTACATCCTGAGACAAACAAAATAGCCGGTAATTTTCTTCCGCTTTTCTGTAATGCCAAGACAAACTCGTATGCAATTACCCCTCCGAGGCTGTGCCCGAAGATGTAGTATTCTGATTCCTGCTCGGGGAAGACCGCCATCAATGTTTCTATAAGCTCATTCATCCGCCGATAGGGAGCCGCTTCGCTATGTTCTTCCCGTCCGGGTAGTTGTATCCCTATCAGTTCTATCTCTGAACTCAGTTGTTTTGCCAGCGAAGCAAATACCGAAACGCCCGAACCGACATATGGGAAACAAAATAAACGTTTTTTATTCGTGCCCCCGTTATCGCCGCCAACGGATTGTAACCAATTTTCCGGTCCGAGGGCGGCTGGAAGGTCAGAATAAGGATCTTTTTCAATTCGATCCGGCTTTGCTTCATTCTCAATTTCGGGTTTGGCACCGTTGGTATATACCAAGTCAAACAAAAAATCGGTAACGGCACGAATAGTCGGGTAGTTATAAGTTAAGGTATTGGGCAACTTAATCTGAAAATAACTTTCCAGAGAAACAGCAAATGAAACAGCCATCAAAGAGTCCATTCCCATAAAATTGAATCGCTGTTCAGAATCAATCTGATCACCGGATTCGATTAAAGTTATCGACCTTAGTTCCGAACGGACAATTTCCTCAATCAACCTGCGTGCTTCAACCGGAGAGCTGGACAAGATACTGCCGAGGTTGTTTATATCGAGAAGAGCCGGTTTTTTCTCTTGCCGAGTAGATACCTGCTCAAACAGGGAAGGTTGCGAAGAGAACTCAATAAAAGGCTGAAAAGACTCCCAGTTCATATCTGCAATCAGGCTTAACGGCTGCCCGGATTGAAGAGCCGTTTCCATTGCGGTTAAAGCACCTTCCGGCGGCATTAATACAAATCCAAGCTTTTCCAATACTGCTTTGTCCGACGGGTTAGAACTCATACCTGCGTCCGCCCAAGGACCCCAATCTATACACAAGGCAGGCAATCCCAGAGAGGCTCGGTATAAGCTCAGCATATCCATAAATTGGTTGGCAGCCGTATAATGACTCAACTCTGCCGATCCCCAAAGCGCAGAAACCGAAGAGAATAATATAAAACAATCTAAATCCATCTTCAAACTATGCCGGTGCAGCTCCCAGCTCGCCGAAATCTTGATTTTTATCGTCTCGAGAAACTCGGCTTTGTCGAGCGCCATCACCTTACCGAACCAGTTGATGCCGGCGGCATGCAGTATTCCCCGCACCGGTATTTGCTCCCTCTCTAAACGAGCAAACAGATTTGTCAGCGCGCTCTTATCTCGCACGTCAAGGGAAATTATTTCCAGTTCGCCGCCTGCTTTTTCGAGCTCCATCAGCCTTTGCACCAAATCAAATTGCGGATGATCGGCTTTTATGGTTGACCATATTTCCCGGTCAGGAATCCGGCGGCGACTCACCAGGATTATTTTTTTTCCGCCCTTGGAAAGCACCCATTTCGCACAATTCAACCCTAGCCCGCCAAGACCGCCAGTGATGATAAAAACACCGTCGGAACGGAACTCTGTTGCTTGCCTAAAAGCCAGCGGCGCTGGTACGAGTTGTTGAACGTATTGTTGGTTTTTACGGATAGCTACGCAAGATTCAAACTGAGGCTGAAGCACTTTCCTGATTACCATATCCGCTTTTTCGTCCGCAGAATCAGAAACGGATAAATCAATCATGCCGCCGCGTAATTCCGGATGTTCAAGGAACAAAGTTTTACAGAATCCCCAGACGGGCGAAGCACCTAGATTGAATGTGTTTTTGTCGGTATCGGGAATCCATTGGGCGTTCTGCGAAATCACCCAGACGGGGAAAACAAGAGCTAGTTTCCGGGTCGCCTGCAGTAGAGAAATCAGTAGTCCGAGCGTCGCCTCTTGAGCGGCTTCAAGCGATTCCGTTGTCCATTGCGACGCGGAGGTTGTCTCATTGACGACCAACATTTTCCAATCTCTGTCACCAGCTCTGCTCTGCAGACTAATAATTTTACTAAGAACGGCGTAACAATCTTCTTTGTCTGCTCCGGGTGGAAGATGAGCCGCAGGTTTTGTGCTGGAGTTATAACCGGAATCCTTTCCGCTCACCCAAAAAGCTTTTTCACCTCTGGCTTTTAATCGAACTAACAGGGAATCAATCGCGGGACTCGCCGTGCCTACTATCAACCAGTTAAAAACACGGGTTTTCGCTTCCTTGACAGGGGGCAAAGGCAACTCTCCCCGAGGAATCCAATTTATATTGTAATGCCAATCCGATTGGCTTGGGATTTTTAATTTTGGAGAATTGCCGGGCGCGGCAAAAGCGGAAAAATCTTCCGCCGTTATTCCTTTAATCCAGTAAGGCTGGTGCATAAACTCCTGACCCGGAAGAAGATGCGGCAGGAACTCTCCGCTTAATACTGTCTCCCAATGAATTGAAAGTCCCTTTTCAAAGAGCTTGCCAACGGTATCCAAAAAGAAATGACTTTCGGTTCTTTCTCCTTTTTTTATGTTGAGCGAGCGCAGCAGTAAAGAATCATTGGAGCCTAAATTTTCTCGAACAGCAACCAGCGTCGTCGCGCCCGGTCCGATTTCAATAAAATGAATAGGTTTTTCCTGCTTCAAGTGCTCGGCGGCAAGTTCAAACTGAACTGTAAGGCGCAAATGATCGGTCCAATAATCCGCATCGGGGGCTTCGGTCATAACTTCGCCCTTCAATGCAGATATCCATTTTTTCGTTGGCGGGGAAAAAGAAATAGAGGAAACTTCTTTACGAAAATCTTCCAGGATGGGGTCAAGCATATGACTGTGGAAAGCTTGATCGGTTTTCAAAAAATAGGTTTCTACACTCTTTTCTTTAAAATGCTTCATCAGCCGGTTGACTTCTATCGGGTCTCCGGAGATAACTGTCTTTTGGGGGCTATTGATGGCAGCAAACTGAACTTTGGTGCTATCCATTTCACGTCCGACTTCTTCCGCAGAAGTAAAAATGGTCGCCATACAGCCTGCTTCAGGAAGCGCGCGTATCAGTTCGCCTCGCCGATAAAGAATACGCATAGCATCTTCGGGTTCCATACAACCGGCAATACACGCCGCAGCATATTCGCCCAAGCTATGTCCGAGGAGGAAACCAGGATGTATGCCGCACTCTTGATACAGCGTTGCCAGAGCATACTGCACGGCAAAAAGGATAGGCTGCATATACTGCTCCGTCTGGAGAGTAGTATCATCAACGGCAAAAGCCAATTCTTTAAGTTTAAAGGGATGCTCAGGTCCGTCGATGGCAGCCGCGCAGCGGTCAAAAGCGATTTTAAATGCCGGGAAGCGAGAATATAATTCTCTGCCCATATGCAAATAATGTTCACCTTGTCCGGTGAATAAAAAACAGATTTTAGCTTTTTCGGCTGGGGATGATAATACGGAATTTTGTCCTAACCAAGATTCTAATTTTTTGCGAAGACCATATGTTGATGAGGTTATAAAAGAGACACGGTACCGGAGGTCAGACCGACCCAGTGCCAATCCGTAGCAAATATCACGAAAAGAGATGTCGGAAGTCGTTTCAAGCCAATCGTTTATTTTTTTTACCTGAGCCGTTAATGCTTCATGAGTATGAGCGGAAATAACAACCGGATGCGGGTAAGCTTCCGAAAAATCCTTCTGACGGATTTGGGCAGGCAGTTCTTCAAACTGAGGTTCAGCTAAAATCACATGAGCCAGCGAGCCGCCGAATCCAAAAGAACTGATCGCTATGCGACGCCGTTTCCCGTCAGTTTCCCAATCAGTGAGTTCACTGGCGATTGCCAGCCGGGTATTTTCCAGGTGAATGCGCGGATTGAGATTCTTTAAATGGATTTGCGGAGGAATCTTTTTATTTTGCAGCATCAAGATGGCTTTAATCACACTGGCAATTCCGGCGGCGGCTTCCAGATGCCCGATATTGGCTTTGACCGAACCGACATAACAAGTTCCGTCCGGCGATTCGCCATAGAATTTTCTCAGTTTTTCCATCTCGACCGGGTCACCTGCCGAAGTGCCGGTACCGTGTGCCTCAACGTAGTTAATTTCTGCTCCGTGCAATCCGGCTTCTTCGAGAGTTTTTCTGATCAGTTGCCCTTGAGCCATACCGTTGGGAAAGGTGATACCGGTGCTGGCTCCATCCTGAGCAATAGCAGAACCATCCAGAACGGCTAATATGCGGTCGCCATTTTCGAGAGCCGCCGACCGGCGTTTCAGCATAACCAGACCGCAGCCTTCCGAACGCACATAGCCGTCAGCACCGGCATCGAATGTCTTGCATCGTCCTTCGGGAGACATCATGCCGAATTGGCTGAGCGCAATTGTGGGTCCCGGAGAAAGAATTGCATTTACGCCGCCGACTATAGCCTGGTCACATTCGCCGTTAAGGATAGCTTGAGCACCGAGATGAAAAGCGGTAAGAGAGGAAGAACAGGCGGTATCAATAGCAATGCTCGGTCCTTTTAAATCGTAAAAATAGGAAAGCCGGTTTGCCGCGATACTATTAGCGTTGCCCAATCCCGAGTAGGCGTTAAAGCTATCCATCCCCGTTGTGAGCTTGATCTTAATGTAAAGATAATCGTTTGTAGAAATACCGATATAGATACCGGTGGAGCTTCCCGCAAGTTGTTCTTTTTTATAGCCTAGCTGCTCAATCAACCGCCAAGAGGTTTCCAGAAGCAGTCGCTGCTGCGGATCTATCTCGGGCGCTTCATGAAGGGAAATTCCAAATAATGTCGGGTCAAAATGAGAAATATTCTCCAGAAAACCAGCCCATTTGGTATTTACCTTGCCCGGTACTGCCGGTTTTTCGTCAAAGAAAAGAGAATTATCCCAACGATCGGCTGGAACTTCTGTGATGGCATCAATTCCGTTAGCCAACAACTCCCAGAACTTTTGCGGGTCAGACGCCCCACCCGGAAAGCGACAAGCCATCCCGACTACGACCACGGGGTCTGATTCCTTAGTTTTTTCCTTATTTTTAGAAGTGCCGTCGGCTGCCGAAGGAATATCCGGAAAAGCTTGCATGACTTTCAAATCGCCGGATAAATATCTGTCTCGACATTGTCCGCGGGCAATCTTGTAATTAGGCGTTTTGGGTATAAAACCTGTCGGAAGAAATATTACCCGATCCGGCTCAATGCCAAACGTATCAATGAGATTGGCGCGTATCAATTGATAGATTTTCTCAAGCTCCGCGGCAGACGTATGGCGATGCACTTCCTGAAAAATCCAGAATTGCTCCCGTGTTTCATCTATATAAGAAATACAAGCCGTAAAATCATTGCCATGGATCATATCCACGCCATTTCGCGCAGCAAATTCAAGATCTTCCGCCGTATAGTTTACCCCACGGACAATGACCACATCTTTTACACGCCCGCTGATGAACAAGCAGCCATCTTTAATAAAACCTAAATCTCCGGTCGTAATTTCTGCATCGTTTTTCCCGGACTTGTCGGGTTTCGCAAAATAACCGCTGCAAACTCCTTGACTCCGAATCCATATCTCGCCTTCCTTTTCCTCTTCTAATGGTGTATCGGTGACCGGATCTTTGATAATAATGCTACACTCTTGCTCCAAAGTGTAAGGTATAAGCTTTCGGTACCGTCCGCCTCCGATGGGTTTATCGTAAATAAAAGAGTCAAGCTTTTCCAGATCCTGAGACCCGCCCGCTGCCAGGAGTGTGGCTTCCGCAAGTCCGTAAACCGGACGGAAGAAATTTCGTTTGAAACCACTAGCACCAAATTTTTTCAAAAATGATTCCAGTATAGGCAGACTGACTGTTTCCGACCCGACGTAGGCGTTATGCCAACAGCTCAAATCCCAGGCAGGGTCAACTTCGACTTTGCGTACGCAATGCTCGAAGGCAAAGGCAGGCGTTGCTGAAATATTGGCGCGATAGTCGTGAATCGTCTGCAGCCATAATGACGGTCGTGCCAAAAACGCGCTCGGAGGCATAAAAACGCCGAAACCGGACTCATACAGCACGGTAAACAAGTGTCCTACCAAGCCCATATCATGATGAAGAGGTATCCAACCGGCTACCCTCACGGATTCGTTCCGGTTAAATACCCGGTACATCATTGCCATGTTTGCTATTACGCTTTTATGTTTTAAAATCACGCCTTTTGGCAAAGACGTAGAACCGGAAGTGTACTGGAGATAAGCTATCTCCTCCGGATCGATTACCGGTAGTTCGGCGTTGAATTCAGTTTCCGCGCTGAGTGATTCAATAGTCAGGATGGAAAGATCTTCCCATTTCTTATTTAACGCCGGCTTAAGCTGGTGAGCTTGTTCTTCGCTTACAATCAATGAGCGGATGTGCCCCTGTTTGAGTATCTCAGACATCCTGCCGAAGCCTTGATCTTCTTTCCGATTGCGCAGCGGAGCCATTGGAACCGGAATAAATCCCGCAAGAATGCAGCCGAAAAAACCAACGACAAAATCCGCCTGATCTTCAACCGCTAACAGAACCGGAATTTGTCGATTAGATTTCTGACGAAGATTTCCGGCGACTCGGAGGCAGCTTTCTTTGAGACGGCGGAAGCTGAAACTTTCAGTCTCCAATCCCTTTGAGTCAAGAAAAATTAAGGCTATTTGCTCGCTTTTTTCTTTGGGATATTCTAATACCAAGTCTGCAACTGTTGTAATATGATTCAAAGTGAGCATTAATTTTACGAAAAGGGATTGGAAAAGTTTAATAATCAACAAGCTAAGTTTTTAACTAAACTTGGCTTTATGTCATTTATCGGCAATAACAATTTAGAGATTTATATTTGAGATTTAGCGAAATTAATAGCCGTAGTATTTAGCTAATTTAAAGGCTATTGGCACAGCCTGTTGGATTATAGGAACAGCTACGGATAGAGCGCGAAGTGCAGTGACTCCTTTTATAGCCATTTTCCCCTCATGAAAGTCAGTTTCAATATTTTCACTTAGAAAAGACCTATACGTAAATCCTTTTTTTGATATGTCTTCATTCTTTATTTCCATATCCAGATGCATTAATCCTTTTCCACTTAGAACGAGTCCATTTTTATATTCAGTATGGTTGCCAGACTTACCAGCCAAGTCAAAATGGTTTATTACAGGTGCTCCGGTTACCTCGACTATGAATTGTTCCCTTTCTAGAAAGTCTACCGTGGCGTCAAATATTTTTGTTAATTTGTCTTGTTCTTCGTCAACTTGTTTGGAAAATTCACCGAGTCTGTTTAGTTCTTGATCCAAATGGTCCTTAATCTTTTTTCTCTTGTCGTCGGCATTACAAAGATCACTACTGACAATGTTTCCAATTTGATTAAAGAAAAAAGTTTCAGCCTTCACGTAGTCTAGCTCCTTTTGTGTTTCCTTAATAAGTTCCAAGGTAGTAGCTAACCTGACGTGAATAATAAAATCTTCTTTATTTATATAAAAAGCAATCGGAAAACTATCAATTAGTGCCTTAAATAAAAGATTTGAAAATATATTAAAATGTTCTATATTGCTTTTCCCTATAGCCATAAAATTTCTCCGCAAAAGTAGGTTTTATTAGGTTGTATAAACCTATTCTGTCTTTTCTTTATAATCAAAATTTTTTATCCGGGAATGTTTTTTCCCATAGACACTTTACGAATTGCGACAAAGGAACTGAATTAAAAATTGTCTTTATCAACAATCTAACGGAAGCTTAAAAAAGTAATTCAATATCTAAAATAAACAAGCCAAGTCTTTAAGTGAATTTTGCCTGTTATCGTTCAAGCAAACAATAATATTGGAATCTATTTATAATATTTTCAAAAAACAACTCACTGCTGTTGTCCAAAACTAAATAACAAAGACCGTTTATGAGACTGTTGTTTTGAGATGAATTTTAAGACAAAAATGCGCAAAATTACTTATGAATTCGGAATTTGGTCGGTAATAAAATAAAATGCTTATTCTAAACGAATTAGAAAAGTGGTCAAAAGTGACAACGTGGATAATTTGGTGAATTTTGCGAATTTAGAAAAACCGTATCATAAACCGTCGTTTATGATAATTCACAAAGCGTCGTTTTTGACACAGTTTTCAACAGTTTTATTGTGCCGTAAATAGACATTTTTTAGATAGATCAAATTAATGGCACACATTTGGCGCACAAAACCGCAAAAATAGAAAAATGGCATCTTGCAAGATGCCATTAACTTTTTGATTCTAAATGGTGCTTAGGGCGGGAATCGAACCCGCACGCCCCGAAGGACACAGGATTTTAAGTCCTGTGCGTCTACCTATTCCGCCACCCAAGCACTATGCAAGAGATTACCACGACTTAAATTCAAGTTCAAAGCGCGCTTGCAAAAGATGAGCTGGAAATGAAGAAATATTTTAATTTTTGCGGCAAACGGCTGTGAAAATTAAATTTAAGCGAACAATCGGCTCTGCTTTATAAGCTTTTTCCCGCTCTTATCTGTTGCCGACAGCTTTTTTATCACTGAAATATTTAAATTGTTTGTCAGGCGCCGCGCTTGCCGAATTTCGGACGAGCGGAGTAAATATTAATATTTCTCAGACAAATCCCTGCCAGCTTAAAGCCTGCGCGATAGCTTCGTTTAGTTTTAGATTGCAGCCCTGTTCATAAGATTTTGTAAATTCGCTTTCGCTCATCTTTGTTTTCAATGCCGAAATGTAATTGTCGCGGAAATGTCGATCGGCGGGTTCTATTTCAAAGCCGATTGATTCTCTAAGATGCTGTGCCGAGCCGGCGAGCGTTGCGGCAAGCCCGGGTTCAGCCGCCTTAGCCGCGAGAGCCGCGAAACCGTCAAGCGAATAGGAAATTGCCGCCCGGTTACCCAATTCCCGCGCTTTAATCAATGCTTCCCTAAAATGGGAATCGGCGGATTTGAGATCGCCCTCAATATAAGTGACAGCTGCGAGATTCGCGAGAATAGTGCTGACGAATTGCTTGTTTCCGAGCCGCCTTGAAACCTCCAGGGCTTCTTCGAAAAGAGCGCGCGCCGCCGAATTATCGCCGGTCGTGCGCGCGATGTCTCCGAGCGAATTGAGATAAGCGGCGATTCCGTTCAAATCATTTAACCGGCGACTGATTTTTAATCCTTCTTCGATATAACGGCGCGCGGCTATCGTGTCTCCTTGCTGATACACAACCAAACCTAAACCGCTGTTCGATTCGGCGATTTGTTTAAGATCGTTCGCCGCTTTGCTCAAAACCAATCCTTCTTCGTAAGCTGCCCTCGCCGCTTGATAGTCGCCCTGAAAACGCGATAATGTGCCGAGCAAATTCAGTAATTTAAAGCGCGTATCGTTTGAAGTTTTATTTTTGCTGCATTCCAGCACGGTTTTCAAACAGGTGCTGCCTTCCGTCAAATGGCTGTGAAGAAACCAAAACAAACGGATCGATGCCGCGAGACGCGCCGCAAACTCTATGTTGTTTTCCAAAAGCCATTGCAAAGCCGCACGCAGATTATCGTGTTCGTCTTCGAGTTGATCGAGCCATTTTACCGAATCGGAACCTTTCAAATGATGCTCGGCTCTTTCTCCGAGCGCCAGAAAACATTCGGCGTGACTGCGTTTTGCGTGTTCGGCTTCGCCGCTTGTTTCAAGAGCTTCAAGAGCGTATTCGCGCACGACTTCCAGCATTCGAAAACGCATTTCCCCGTTTTCCTGTTCTTTTGCGGCAAGCAGGCTTTTTTCTACCAGAGACGTCACGCCGTCATAAGTATCAATCGACGGCTGTTTGCCGGCAGCTTCGTCTTTGTCGCTAGATAAAAACCGGCAGCCGCCGCCGATTGCTTCGGCTGATTCAAGCGTGAAACCGCCGACAAAGACGGCTAAACGCCGAAACAGGCATTTTTCCGCTTCATTTAAAAGCTCGTAGCTCCATTCGATCGCGCCGCGCATTGTTTGCTGGCGGGCGGGTAAATCTCTCGCTCCGCCGGTTAAAAGTTTCAGGCGGTTTTCAAGTTTCGTTTGAATTGCCTGCGGCGAAAGAAATTTCACATGCGCCGCCGCCAGTTCGATCGCGAGAGGCAATCCTTCGAGTCTGCGGCAAATCTCTGCGACGGCTTGCGCGTTTTGCGGCGATAAAGCGAAGCTCGGTTTCGTTTGAGCCGCTCGCTGGACAAACAATTTTATCGCTTCGTAATTTGACAGCTCTTCAAGCGAAATTCGTTCGTATTCATCGGGCAAAGCCAGCGGCGGAACTATAAATTCGCGCTCGGCGCTTAAACGCAGAAGCGTCCGGCTGGTTACTAAAATCTTCAGCTCGCGCGCGGCGAAAAGCATCTCCGCGATTTGCGGCGCCGCTTCAACGACCTGCTCGAAATTATCAACGACGAGCAGCATCCGCTTGTCTGACAGGTGAGTTTTCAGCACTTCGAGAATCGGTTTGCCGCCCGCTTCTTTTATATTGAGAGCCTGCGCGATGGTCGGCGCGACGAGATCGGTATTGGTGATCGGCGCGAGTTCGACGAAAAACGCTCCGTCCCTGAAATCGGCGAGCATTCGCCGGGCGATTGTTTTGGCAAGCGAAGTTTTTCCGGTTCCGCCGACGCCGGTTAAGGTCAAAAGCCGCAAATCTTCGCGTTTCAGCAAACCGCAAATTTCAGCCGTTTCCTTTTCGCGCCCGACGATCGGCGTAAATTCAGCCGAGAGATTGTTCGGCTGAATAACCGGGATTTTTTCCGTGACGGTGAGTTCGAAATCTTGTAAAATCTCGTCCGTGTTCTCGCTTGGCAATTCGCTTCGTTCCTGTTCGGCTTCGAAATCCAGGCGTTTTTGTAAATTTTTCAGATCCAGCAGCAAATCTTTCGCCGTTTGATAACGCTCGGATTTATTTTTTTTCAGCGATTTGCTGACGATATGTTCGAGCGCGAAAGGGATTTTCCGGTTGATTTCGCTTACGGGCAGCGGAGTTTTCGTTAAAATATTGAGCAGCGTTTCCGTCACAGTCGCGCCTGCAAACGGCAGCCTGCCCGTTAACATTTCGTATAAAATAACGCCGAGACTCCAGATATCTGTCTGCGTGTCGATGTCTTTTCCTTCGGCTTGTTCGGGCGACATATAAAATACGGTTCCGAGAAGCACGCCGCTTTTTGTTTTTACCTGCGCTCCGCTTTTTATACCGGTTACTGCTTCTTCCGTTTTTTCTTCGCTCAGCTTCGCCAGACCGAAATCCAGAACTTTCACGATTCCGTCCGGGCGAATCATCACATTTTCCGGTTTTATATCGCGGTGCATGATTCCTGCCGAATGGGCTGCCGACAAAGCGAAAGCGATTTGCCGGGCGATTTCGAGAATTTCGTAAAAGCTTTGAATTTCGCCGCTTAATTTATTTCTGAGCGTTTCGCCTTCGACGTATTCGGTCGCGAGGAAATATATGTCGTCTTCTTTGCCGAATTCATAGACAGTTAAAATATTCGGGTGATTTAAGGCTGAGATTGAAAAGGCTTCCTGCTCGAAACGCGCCAGGCGTTCCGGGCTTTCGCTGAACTCTTCAGGCAAAATCTTGAGCGCGACTTTCCGTTTAAGCCGCGTATCGTGCGCGAGATATACTTCACCCATTCCGCCCGTTCCGATGACAGAGCGTATTTTATAATGACCAAGATTTTCTCTGTCCCGCATCATATAAGGGGAAATAAATTGTCTTGTTCCCGCCTACAAAGCTTTATATAAAAAAAGCTTTGTAGGCGGGCGCGCCCGCTGTAAATTTGACCGGAAGATTACCTTTAAAATAGCACGCTTTTGCTTGATCGACCGCATAAAACCGGAACGATTCGTAACTTTAAATCGGAAGTTTCAGTTTAAGCTTAAAGCAATGTCTTTTCTTTGAACGGGCTTTCAATGGCAAAGCGGCATTAAAAGAAAAGCGTCGTAAAGAATAAAAAAAGGCTTGAGAAATGAACTTTTCTCAAGCCTGAAATTCGGAGATATAAATGAGATATTTTTTAAACAGGACGAAAGCGGCAGATGTTCCAGTAATAAATTCCAGGATCGGGAAAACGGCTTTAGCTTGCCGCCTCGCCGCGCCAAAATCTTTAAGCCGACCGGCGAGTTTAATGTTTCATTTTTTCCTGATTCGCGTCGCTCTTTCCAAACGCGCGAGTTTTCGAAAAGCTTCCCGGGAATTTGCTCCGCACATATCCGCCGACGGTCGCAAGCCAGCGCAGACGGAAGGGCGTTCGGGCTTGCCGAACAGTTTGCAGCGGTGATCGTTCGTCAATTGCACGCAGCGCTCGCCAGCCGCTTTGCCTTCGGGCATTCCCGGAATCGGGGAAGATATCGAAGGCGCGATGCAGCAAGCGCCGCACCCGGCTCTGCATCCCACGATTGTCGCGCTGTCGCCTTGTTTCATCATTCGGATCCTTATTTTTAATCCCGGCACTTTTCTCTTCGAGCATTGAATTGTAAGATGTTCACGCACAAACCGCACGCGCAGAAGATAAACTGACAAAGCGGGAAATATTTGTGATATTATTGGCAGAAAAGCATCAAAATAATGGAACAATTGGCGTGGATTTTATGGGTTTTGCTTGGCGTTATTCTGATAATCGCCGAAATCTTTACGCTCGGATTTGTTTTATTCTGGTTCGGCATCGGCGCGTTCGCGGCTGCGCTGGCTGGTTTGTTAGGGTTTGGAACAATCGTGCAGTTTATGCTTTTTGCAGTTGTTTCGATTGCTTTATCCGTGATGTCTAGAACCATTCTCGCCAACTATTTTTCACACAACGATGAAAATGCTTATAAAACCGGAATCGATTCTTTGCCCGGTCAGATCGGAACTGTGACTTTGGCAAGCAAAGGCGCGCTGCGCGAAGGCGCGGTTAAGGTCTACGGCTCGACCTGGACGGCTTTTCCCGTAAACGGCGAAGCCGAATTGATTGAAGGCGAAAAGGTTGAAGTCGTCAGCGTCAAAGGTTCTTCGATTTACGTGCGCAGAGCCGAAAGGGAATTGCCGGAATGGCGCAAAGAGCATTGAGAAAATAAAATACGGAAAACCGGCGGGAAATAAGAAGTCAGAAAAAAAGTAAAAAAAGGTGAGAAACCGGAAATAACCTGTAAAAAAGGTATCTCTCTCCGGCGTTTGTTTCACAGAGAGATTTACTTCTCGTTCCTCACCTTTTTCTTAAACCGCGTCCGCCAGATTTTGATCCGCCGTATCGTGAATATCTCCGAGATTTAATACTTCCAGTTTTACGTCTTCGCCGTTTGCTTCCGGCAGCTCTTCGCCTAAAATGCGGGCGATAACGACCGTTATATTATCTTCGCCGCCGCGTTCGTTGGCTTCTTTAACCAGTTCGGCGCAGGCTAACTCTAAATGATCCTTGTTTTCAAGCACAATGCGCTGCATACTCGCGCCCGATACTTTATTCGATAAACCGTCGCTGCAAAGCAGCAGAATATCTTCGCGGCGCGGCATCAGGCGAGCCGAAACCGGGTAAATCTCGCTTTGCGCGCCGAGCGCCTGCAAAATTACGTTTTTAAGCGTGTGCGTTTCGGCTTCTTCGGGAGAAATCTGCCGCGCGTCGATCAATTGCTGAACCAGCGATTGATCTTTGGTTATCTGGTAAATTTTACCGTTGCGAATCAGGTAAGCGCGGCTGTCGCCGATTTGAACCAGATCGATGGCGTCGCGCGTGATGCTGACGCCGGTAAAGGTCGCGCCCATTCCCTGAAACTGCGGGTCTGTTCGCCCCTGCTGATGAATTAAATAATTGGCGTAGATTGTCGCTTCATACAATTTTCCGATCAGAGAAGTTTGATGATCTTCAGGCGCGGCGGGTTTTTCCTGATCATCGTCCAGAATTTTACGGCTGACCGTTTCAACCGCCATTTTACTGGCGACTTCCCCGGCAAGCGCGCCGCCCATTCCGTCGGAGACCGCCAGAACGACTCCGTTTTCATCTATTTCGAATTTTTGCGATTCGATGACGAATTCGTCAGGCGCTTGTGAGCTCGTCCACGCTTTTACGTCCGATACGTGCAACATCAGATAGTTATCCTCATTGCCTTTGCGGACGCGCCCGATGTGTGATGTGGCATGAATATCAACAATCAACATAATAACAAAAGACATCAGACACCAGATGCCGGATATTAGTAAAAACACCTTCTAACATCTAATCTCCGATATCTAATTTCTACCTAAGTGCCTGATCTAAATCCTCAATAATATCCTCTATGTCCTCAATTCCTACGGAAATTCGTACTAAGCCGTCGGTGATGCCGAGACTCGCGCGTTTTTCAGCCGGAACGGATGCGTGCGTCATTGTTGCAGGATGGGAAATCAATGTTTCAACGCCGCCTAAGCTCTCGCCCAAGGTGCAGACCTTAACACCTTCGAGCACCTTTCTGGCATTATCAAGCGAACCGGTTTCAAATGCAACCATTCCGCCGAAACCTTTCTGCTGGCGCTTCGCCAGTTCGTGCTGCGGATGCGAAGCCAGACCCGGATAATATACTTTCTGAATGCCCGGATGCTCGGTCAAAAAATTAGCTACTGCGCGCCCGTTTTTATCGTGCGCTTCCATCCTGACGGCTAATGTTTTCGTTCCGCGCAGAACCAGGAAAGAATCAAACGGCGAAAGAATCGCGCCGACGCTGTTTTGAATGAACTGAATCCATTTAGCATCTTCTTCATCGTTTAAAGCGACGAAACCGCCGACCGAATCGGAATGACCGTTTAAATACTTCGTTGTCGAATGAACGACGATATCGACGCCGAACTCCATCGGACGCTGTAGATACGGCGACATAAAAGTGTTGTCGCAAACGACTTTTGCTCCGTGCGCGTGCGAAACGTCGGAAACCGCCTGCAAATCCGTCACGCTCATAATCGGATTGGTCGGCGTTTCGACAAAAACCATTTTCGTGTTCGGCTTAAATGCTTTTTCGAGATTCGAAGCGTCGGATGTATCGACAAGATCGAATTCGATTCCGTAATTTACCAAAACGCGGCTAAAAAGACGATATGTTCCGCCGTACGTGTTATCGCCGAGGATAACGTGATCGCCGCCCTTTACTAACTTTAAAACGGCGTCGGTCGCCGACATGCCGGAAGCGAAAGCGTAGCCGAAGCGCGCGCCTTCGAGAGCGGCGATGTTTGTTTCGAGCGCCGAACGCGTCGGATTCTGCGTGCGCGCGTACTCGTAGCCTTTGTGTTTGCCGAGCGCGTCCTGCGCGTAGGTCGAAGTTTGATAAATCGGTACGGTTACGGAGCCGGTCGTCGGGTCCGGCTCGTTTCCCGCATGAATCGCTGTTGTAGAAAAGCCCATAAAAAAATATGTAATGTTCTTGAAAACTGTTTTATTTTAACTCTTTTGCAAAAAATAGACTACCAGATTCGGTTATTTTTTGTTAAATCAATATTATTTTACCGGAAAAACGTTACTAAATTTCCATACTTGACGGAAAGTTTGCCCGCAAACTTTTTTTAATTTAACTTGACCTTATTCCGAAGGCAGAGTAAAACTTAAAATCATTATTATTTAACTGTATTTACAATAACTTTCTCTAATAAAATACCGGTTAAATACGATTAAAAACCGTTTAAAAAGGATATGGATATAAATCAACTCGAAGTTTTATCGGTCGTGGCGCGCGAAAAAAGTTTTTCCAGAGCCGCTGAAGTCTTGAACCGGACGCAGCCGGCAATCAGCCAAGCCGTTCGGCGACTCGAGCAGGAAGTGGGCGAAAAGCTTTTCGATCGTTCTTCTAAAGACGGAACTTTGACTCTCGCCGGTGAAATCCTCGTCGATTACGCTAAACAGATGCTCAATTTGCGCCAGACGGCGCACGACGCCATCAAGGAAATGCGCGATTTGCACCACGGCAAGGTCACCATCAGCGCCAATGAGCATACGGTGTTTTATCTTTTGCCGGTCATCGAAGAATTTCGCCGCCAGCATCCGCTGATAAAAATCGAAGTTCAGCGCGGCGTTTCGAGCCGCATTCCGAAAGAAATCATTGCTCGCGAAGTCGAGCTCGGCATCATTTCGTTTAAGCCGAACGACAGCTCGGTCGTTTCGATTTCAATTACGACGGATGAACTGGCGCTGATCGTTTCGCCGCATCATCCGCTCGCCGATAAAACGAGCGTTTCAATCAAAGAACTCGCCAAGGAAAGTTTTATCGCTCATAACGCGCCTTCGCCTTACCGGCAAAAAGTTATCGAATCTTTTGAAAAACACAATACGAAATTGAACATCCCGGTTGAATTACCGTCGCTCGAAGCGATTAAAAGATTGGTTGAAAACGGCGTCGGGGTTGCGCTCGTTCCAAAACTGACGGCTGAAACCGAAATCGCCAGCGGGCGGCTTAAAGCCTTATCCGTAAAGGAAATGAAGCTCGAAAGAAAACTCAACATCATTTATCGCCGAAATTCCGTTTTGTCACACGCGGCGAAAGTCTTTCTGAAACTGGCAAAAGATATGAGCAGTTAATGCCGCAATAACGGGTAAAGTGTGAGTAAATAAAAATAAACAGGAACAAATTCAAGATCCTAAATATTTTATTCATTTGCGTAAAAATAAGTTAGAATGTCTAGCGAGTTTGTTTTTCAAAACTTGGAGTTGAAAATTTTTAAATTCCTGAGAAAAGCGAGGAAAAGTATGACCGAGAAGGATTACGCCGAAGCCCTTGCGCCTTCGGAAAGACGTAAATCAGATCGTAAAAAGCTAATCATTGACGTGAAATTTGCAGGCGGCGATGCCACCGGCATTGCAAATACGCGTGATATAGGTGTCGGCGGATTGTATATGACGACGAATGCGGCGCTCGAAATGGGCGCGCCGATTTTTATGACGATGGGCGTCGGCGGAAAAGAGATTTCCTTTAGCGGAACGGTGGTTTATATCGACCCGGGTCAGGGCGTCGGCGTTCGTTTTCAGGATATCTCGGAAGATGATAAAGAGTTTTTAAAAGGAGAATTGGAACTGGAATAGAAAAAACTTTTAGGCGGCAGGAAACAGCCGAAATTCCCAGCTTGCCTTTTAAATACTTTCTACTTGCCATTTAAAATTATGTTTCAGCAATTTACTCTCGGAATAGAAGAAGAATTTCAGATCGTTGACCCGCACACGCGCGAACTAAAATCACATGTTTCGGAAATTTTAGACGAGGGCAAGCTGCTGCTCGGCGAAAAGATCAAGCCTGAAATGATTCAGTCGATGATTGAGGTCGGCACGGGCGTCTGTCATAACATTCAGGAAGCGCGCGAAGATATTACAAAGCTGCGCTGCATTATTTCGAGTCTCGCCAAAAAAAAGGGAATGGAGATCGCCGCCGGTTCAACGCATCCGTTTTCAAAATGGTCTGACCAGACGATTTTCGAACACGATCGTTACAAGCTTCTTATCGATGAACTGCAGATGGTGGCGCGTTCGCTCCTGATTTTCGGGCTTCACGTGCATGTCGGAATCGAAGACTTGGATCGCCGCATTCATATTATGAATGCCGCGCGGTATTTCCTGCCGCACGTTTTAGCGATGACCACTTCTTCGCCTTTCTGGCTTGGATTTGATACCGGACTGAAAAGTTATCGCTCGGAAGTCTTTAAAAAGTTTCCGCGCACGGATATTCCCGATCATTTCGAATCTCACCAGCAGTTTCAAAGCTACGTCGATCTGCTCGTAAAAATGAATTGTATTCAGGACGCGACTAAAATCTGGTGGGACGTTCGCCCGCACCCGAAATTTCCGACGCTCGAATTTCGCATCTGCGACATCCCGACGCGCGTTGACGATACGATTGCCGTCACCGCGCTTTTTCAGGCGATCGTCGCCAAGCTCACGATTTTAATCGATAAAAATTTAGGCTTCCGGCTTTATCACAGAAGGCTGATCCAGGAAAACAAGTGGCGCGCCGTGCGCTACGGCTTGGACGGAAAACTGCTCGATCTCGGCAAACAAAAAGAAGTTCACGTTAAAGATTTGATTCGCGAACTGCTCGATTTCGTCGATGATGTAGTTGACGAATTGGATTCGCGCAAGGAAATCGAACATATCCATACGATCCTGGAGCGCGGAACTTCCGCCGACGAACAGCTGCGCGTTTATTACGAATCAGGCGAACGTTTCGAGCCGGTCGTTGATATGCTTATAAAAAACACTATGGAAAACGTGCCGGAATACTGTTTTGATTAGATTGCCGTCATAGCGCTTTAGAATTATTTTAACCAGTTCGCAAAAAGAGCTTTCCGCTTCAGGAAAGCTCTTTTTCTTTAAGCTGCTGTGCGAGCTTTTTTTAATTCTTATCTGAGCTTATCCAAAAATAAGCGCAGAAAATAAGTGCCGACAAGAATTAACAGGAACTATTTCGATGAGTAAAATCAGCGGCGATGAATTTCTCTGCGATTAATTTGGTTAAAACTGATTTATCATAATAATTATTGACAAAACAAAACCAACAACATAAAATAAAACAGGTTTTAACGCTCACCAACCTTTAATAACTCCATATTAATTCTAAGGCGACAAGCCGGAAAAAGCTCAAAACATATTTATGAAAGATTTTCGTTGGCAGAAAGGATTTTCTTTAATCGAACTAATGGTCGTTGTCGTTATGGCTTTTATTTTAGCGGGCGTTGTAATGATAAATTTTGCGACCACGCAGAAATATCAGGCTGTTGACCAGACGCTGGAAATTGTTGATATTTTGGATCAGGCGCGGCAAAGCGCGCTGAATCAAAGAAGGACTTTCAGAGTAGAGATTAATAAAACAAAACAACAAGTCACGCTCATAAATGAAAATGCTCCCGAAACGGTCGCCGACGACGAGATCGTCAAAACACTTGCCTTTAGAAAACAGGTTTTTATTAATGAAGTTCCCGGCAATATAGCGGGCGCGCCGACGGCGAATTCACCGATACCGGTTTTGAGTTTTGTCAGCAGCAATTACCCGTTAAGCAATAATGAAGAAAAGATTACGCTCAGATTCGCCCGCAACGGGCGCGTTCTCGATACGGGCACCGATAACATCGGGACCGGAAGCATAATGCGCGGAGCGACGATCTATGTCTATACAAACAAAGATAAGGCGAGCACGCCGGAAGTAATTCGCGCCGTAACCGTCAACCAAACTTCGGGCAGCACTTCAATCTTGAAATGCAGCTTCGACGCGACTAATAAATGCGGAAACTGGACTCGGTAGATTTTAAGTAAAACGCAGGCTTATATGAAGAATATAAAAGAAGCTGGTTTTTCGCTGATCGAAACAATCATCGCTCTCATTATTATGACAATCGGCATTTTAGGCACAATTTCTGCTTTGTCGTTTAGTCTGTTTTATGTGCAGGAATCTGAAAAAAACACTTTTGCCAGAGAATACGCGCGCTCGGCGCTGGAAACAATTTTTTCGATTAGAGACCTGCAATTGTTCGATTCGGAAGGAAATAATATTACATATAACTGGGACACGCTCGTGGTAAAAAGCGCGGCAAACTCCGGCATCTTTCTTTCCGGCTGGACGCCTATCAGAGAAAGTCCGGGAGTCGACGGCATTTACGGAACCGCCGACGACGCCTGCGCCGGAACAGGCGGCTGCACCGTCGGCGGCGTAACCAACAGCAGCGCCGCAATTGACGGTTACGAGCGAAAAATCGAAATAACGGACATCGTAAAGAACGGCATCGTCAGAGAACGCTATTTTGTTGTCAGCGTTAAATATATGGTCGGTCGCAATCAGAGAGAAGTTGTCGAATCAACCATCATCGCCAATCTGCCTACCAATAATTAAAGCCTAACGACGGTAAAAACGAATAGATCGGAAGCTGTATATGAACAAAACAATCGTCAATAATTCTGAAAAAGGATTCACAATTTTGGAATTAGTGATTTCCATGATCATTTTTCTCATCGCCACCGCCGCGATTTTTAGCGTGATGCAAATTGCCGCCATTCAAAAAAATACGACCAACAATCGAACGGATCAGCTTCGCAGCGCCAGAATAGCGCTGGAATACATTCGCCGTGACACGCTGAATGCGGGGCTCGGTTATCACCGGACGGGAGGAAACGTGGCGGACGACGCAGGTTTCGGTTTGTTTGGATTTCCAAAAGACGCGGACACCCAGAGAGACCTGCTGGTTTCGATTTTCGGTGGAGACGATTTGACCGAAAACAATTTAAATCCCGGAAAAAAAATGGATTTCATCGGATTTGCCAGTCGCAATCAAACGTTTAACGACGGCAAATTGGTTAATTTTACAAGCACCGGTAAAACCGGTGAAACGGTTAATTTAACAACCGCCGCCGGCGGCGCGGCAAATTGCGCGGTCAACGATTTGTACCTGATCGAGTCTGATTCCGGAACGACGCAAGTTATTGGGATGGCGACGGCTGTTACCGGCAAAAACACTATTTCGCTCGCCAGAACCGATCCGTTCGGTATCAATCAATCAGCCACCGGCACCGGCGAAAGCCTGAATTTGCTGATGACGACAACCGGCAGCGGCACGATCAAAAAGATCAACCTGGTTACTTATGGAATTACTGATAAGGGAGTTCTGGTCAGAAAATCCTTCGGCAATCAAGGAACTGCCGGCAATCAAGTCGAGCAGCGCGAACTGGTTTACGGAGTAAAGGATTTTCAAGTCAAGTATTTTATGGAAGACGGAACAACCGTTGACAACCCGTCAGGCAATAACAACGGGCGAGACAATCAAATAAAGATGAACAACGTCGTTCAAGTACAGATTTCCGTCACGGTAATACCGACTGTCGAAGCCGGTCCCCGAAGCGTCGCTTCCCCGATTACAATCAAAGAATTTATCAGCACTAAAAATCTGAGGTATGAGGCTAGCTAAAGTCTAATCAAGAAAGAATTATATGATTAAAAAAACCGCAAAAATTTCGGATGAAAAAGGAGCCGCGCTCGTCATCGCCATACTGGTGATGATGGTAATGATGGGATTCGCCGCTCTCGCGCTCTCGCGCGCGACCTCGGAAACAGTCATCAACGCCGGCGACGCGGCGGCAAGCCGCACGTTCAGCGCCGCCGAAGCCGCTTTGGAAGACTCGACCAGAGAGTTTGCGACCTTAATCGAAAATAAATTGGTGGTGACCTCGACAGACGTATCTACTCTGGCAAACAAACCGGTACCTCATTTTGACGACGGAAAATATGTTTTTACAAAATTAATCGAGCAGGTGGGAAAACCGAAAGTAGTTACTCAAACCAAGGGACAGTTTCAAGGTTTGGTCAGTTTGCGTGACGAGTGGCAGATTACGGTTACGGCTAAGGAAGCATCGAGCGGGGCTGAAACTCAAGTGCGCCGCCGATTTTTTAATGATCGCATCCCAATTTTTCAATTCGGAGCATTTTATCAGGACGATTTAGAAGTAAACGACCCGCCGCTGTTTATTTTCAACGGCAGAATTCATACCAACGGAAACTTTTTTACCAATTCGCTCGGCAATGACATTCGTTATAAATCAAAGATAACGATAGCGGGCGAACTTATTCGCGATCGCTGGAAAAACGGAGCGGCTTTAACCACTGCCGAACAAAGTGATAATGTTTGGGCGCTGAATACGACTGACACAGATACGAAAATTCCCAAAAATAACGGCAGCGTTACCTGCGGGTCGGGAACCGGCGGAATATTGAAAGACATCACGGGCAGAAATTTTCCTTACCCGAATTGCGTTACAAATTCGAGCTGGAAAACTTTTAAGAAAAACTTTGAAGGCAACGTTGTTACCAATGCCAAAGAACTCAAGCTTCCGATTAATCGAATCGGCGTTCCGTTAGTGGAAATGATCAGGCGCGGAAAAAATGTCGGAGATAAAGCGAATATCAACGGTTCGTTCGCTGATGTCACTTTGGAGACCGAGGACAACGGGGTAGTTTCGAAAGAACGATTCGCTAATAAAGAAGGTTTGAGAATAAGTCTGGCTGACTCGAAAGACAAACTTCCGCAATGCGCGGATACAGACGCCGACAATGACGGCGATAGCGGCGACGACGATTGCGGTGTGCGGCTGGATCGCCCGCTGCCGTCCAGCCCGTCGCTCGGCTATCAACCGAAGCCGCTGCGAAATATCACATATACGACTACGGCGGTCAACGGAAACAGGCTGGCGGTCAGCGGTCGTCAGGTATGGATTAAAATCGAACTCGTCAAATTCAATTCCGACACAGAAGAGCCGGAAGTCGAAGATGTCACCGAAGACATTCTCAGCCTTGGAGTTACCAAACCGGTAATTACCGCTAACAGCCCAGCCGCTCTTCAAATCAAGAATTATACGACGGATGCCGACTCGCGCTCGATCATCAATTTGCAGCAATTCGCTGTCGAAGACGATTTTATCGGCAGCTCGTCAAGCAGTTATATCAAAAATCAAACAATAGGATCGAAGAAATATAATTTTGTAGTTAGAAAAAAGAGCGTTAAATCTACAAACCAGTCCGACCTTAAAACCTGTAATAACAGCGACACCTTTGCCACCAACTTAAATTATTGCGCTGACGATAATTTGTTTGCCAAGCCGGTCGGCTCAAGCTCCGCCGTTTCCAGTGATGAAATCGAGCATTATAAATTAGCAAGTTTTGACGGCGGAATCCTCGATATCGCCAAAAACAGAGTAGCGATAGTTCCGTTTCCGATTCAATTTCAGGACACGCGCGAAGGAAATCGCTCGAACAGCACCACTAATTTAGCGAGCAATAAGGTATTCATTAACGGGGTAATGAGTATGGTTGACATCAATGTGGGAAACTTGCGCCGGTTTTTTAACAAAGAATTCGACAATAATCTGCCTCTTGACACGGCTTATGCTAAAAAACACAACAATCAGTCTTTGAAAAGCACGGACGTTCCGAATAATCGCGGTTGGGTTGTATATTTTTCCGACCGGCGCGGCGATGCGAATTTCGACGGGCGGTACAATATGGAAGATGTAAAACCGGTCGGCGACGATCTTATCGACG
>JAOAPX010000139.1 GCA_025463125.1 Acidobacteriota bacterium
ATCAAACAAGTCGAAGAAATAGGCAGAAAACACAACACATTCGTCGCCAATTTCGGACACGCCGGCGACGGCAACATCCACGTCAATTTTATGTGCGACCGCGACGACCCGGATTCAATCGCCCGCGCCAGAGAATGCGTGAAAGAAACTTTTCAATTATCTGTGAACTTAGGCGGCTCGATCTCCGGCGAACACGGCATCGGCTACGTCAAAGCCGCTTACTTAGATATGGCGATCGACCAGCCGACGCTCGAAGTGATGAAAGGCATCAAACGAGTCTTCGACCCGAACGGCATTTTAAATCCGGGCAAGATGTTTGTTTAATGATTTATTAGAAGTTTAATAAATTTAGAAGTTTAATAAGCAGTAAAAAGGACAAAAAAGAGAAATTTTATTTTCTCGCTTTTGCCCTTTTTTATTTACAAGATTTTTATCGCGATTATTTAAAAACAATCCGGGCGCCGATGCCGGTGTGGTGGTCGAACGAACTGTTTGTGTAACCGGATTGTAATCGACCTGGATGGCGCGGAATCGATGCGGTCGCTGAGTTTGATGTCCAAGCCGCCGCCGAACGCGCCGCCGAATCCCGTCTCGTTTCTTTTGAAAGGTCCGACGATGGGCTGAACCGTGCAGTTCGTCGATGCGCAGAAGGTGTCTAATTCGGCGCGCTTGTGAGCGACGCCGGCAAAGAGCGTGGGCAAACGGTTTGAATCGCGCTCCGGTCGCATTATCCTTAACCTGTACGCCGGCTAAAAAATTGTACGGCGATCTGTCGGCTTCGGTTGTGAGAGTATCGGTAGCGGTTCCGTTCGAGATTTGATAAGTGGAGCTATTGTTTCTGTAAGCGCCGGAAACATCGGCTTTGATGCCGAAAAAGCGGTTGAAATTTCGCGTTGCGGAAACTTCAAAGCCATTGAAAGCGCGGCGGTCGCCGATATCAACCCGCTGGTTTGAATAGCCGACGTAGAATTCGCTTTTCTTATATTCGTCGTCGGTCGTTTGAGCAAAAACCGCCGCGCATAAAACAATGCTCAGGCATAAGGCTTTAGTTAATTTATTCATAATTACGTCTTTCTCCTTTTGAAAGTGCCGATCCGAATTTCGGACACGAAAATAGCCTTGCGGGCTCATCCGAACTGCTTGAATCTACAAGGCTTTAACGCTTTTTCGCGTTCACACGACCAGATGAGACGAGATTTGAAAACGGCTGCTTCAGGCGGCGCATCTTATTTGTAAAATTCTTAGTTTCGGCAGTCGAGACAGCGGCGGGAATTTAAATATCATTTGACAAGCGCGCGGTTTTAGCTTAATTCAAATGATATGAAGATTTTGCTTTCTTTTTTACTCGCATTTTTTCTGCTTGCGGCTGCGAACCAGGAAGTTTTCGCCCAAAACAAAAAACTCACCATTATTTTGCTTCGCCACGCCGAAAAAGACCTTTCCGACGCGGAAAATCCCGATCCGGTGTTGTCTCCGGAAGGCGAGGCGAGAGCGCGGCGTTTAGTGCAGACAATTCGAAAATATAAGCCCGACGCGATTTACACTTCGAATTATAAACGGACGCGCTCGACCGTTACGCCGCTGGCGGAAAAAATAAGATACCCGTACAAACTTCAGATGCAGATTTACGACCACCGAAAGCTCGACGATTTTGCCGCGCGTCTGCTCGCTTCGAACAAGCGAAGAATCGTTGTCGTCGGGCATAATACGACGACGCCCGCGCTGGCGAACCTTTTGACGAAACAAAATAAATATAAAGCTTTAGACGAATCCGAATACGATAAAATCTGGATTATAGAAATAAAAAAAGGAAAAGCGAAAGATAAGATCACGGTTTATTAATCCGTCGTCATTGCAGGAAAAGCGTAAAACACCCGCGTAAATATAAAATATAAAATATGAAATTCTCGATTATTAAATGCCTTTTCGCCGCTTTGATTTGCCTTGCGGCGGCAGATCAAGCGGCGTTCGCCCAAAATAAAGCAACCGACGGCAGTTCGGTTTTTTGGGCTGAGCTGCAAAAACTGTGCGGCAAGGCTTTTGCGGGAACTCTCGCTTCGGCGCCGGAAAACGACGTTGATTTCAAGGGCAAAGAGCTTTTGATGCACGTGCGCTCGTGCGAAAAAAATCGCGTTCGCATCCCGTTTTTCGTCGGAGCCGATAAGTCTCGAACGTGGGTTTTAACGCGCTTAAAAGACGGGCGCATTCTGCTCAAACACGATCATCGGCACGAAGACGGAACGCCGGACAAAACGACGATGTACGGCGGCGCGACGACGAGCGCGGGTTCCGCCGTAAGACAGATGTTTCCCGCCGATCAGCAAACCGTTCGGATTTTGCCGGCTGCCGCCGCAAACGTCTGGTGGATGGATTTAACGCCGGGCGAAAGTTTTTCATACAATTTGCGCCGGATGGGAACCGAAAGATTTTTCAGCATCAAGTTCGATTTGAAAACCCCGGTCAAAGAACCGGAAGCGCCCTGGGGCTGGAAAGATTAATCTAAAAAACAGCCGGAAACCCGAGCGAAAAATTAACTTGCGGTTTTTATCCGGTTTTTAATCAGAATATGCGAAAACGATTTGTTATTCACGAGCACCACGCGACGCGGCTTCATTTTGATTTGCGGCTCGAAATCGACGGTGTTTTAAAATCGTGGGCGGTGCCGAAAGGCGTTTCGATGAACCCGCAGGAAAAAAGATTGGCGGTCGCCGTGCCGGATCATTCCGTCGGATATATCAATTTCGAAGGTCGGCTCGCCGAAGGTTCATACGGCGCGGGCGAAGTTCGCGTCTGGGACAAAGGCGAGTTTGAAACGAGCGGCGACGCGCTCGAACAATTAAAAAAGGGAAAGCTGATTTTTACTTTCTACGGCGGAAAATTAAAAGGCGGATTCACGTTGCTGAAAATGTGGAACCAGGAAAAAAACTGGCTAATCGTCAAGGCAAAAGACGAATACGCCGATCCGAACTGGCAGCTCGAAACCGTTTTGCCGCCGAAGAAATAGATGTAAAATTTTTAACCGCAAAACGACAAAAGGCTCGGAGATTTTCTAACTTTTCTCCGAGCCTTTTGTCGTTTTGTATCGTATTTTCTTATAAGTTTTTAGACCGAACTTATTTTTTAGACTCGGTTTGAGAAAAGTAGCCTTCGCGGTGCGTTACCTTAACTTTTTGTTTCTGCAATTCGGGATTGACCATTTGAATCGCGATCTTGCGATAAGAACCGTCGCGTCTCTGGTTAATCGGTTCATACGCGATCAGATACTGCGAGCGCATTTCTTCCTGAATCAAGCGAAAAGCTTCGCGCAGCTCGGCTTCGTCGCGCGGATAAAAAGCGCGTCCGCCGGTTCGTTCGGAAACTTTATTCAAAGCGCCTTTATCGACGCCGTCGTAGAAGTTGTCGCCGATACCGATCGAATAAATAACCGCTTCGCTTTTTTGCGCCGCCTGCACGGCTTCGTCGAGTTTTTTCTGACCGTATGTGTTTACGCCGTCCGACAAAAGAATAATGGCGCGGCGCGTTCTTTCCGGCGCCGGACCTAAAACTTCCGATGCCGTGACCCAGATGGCATCCCAAATCGCGGTCGAGCCCTGCGTCGCCTGATTTCTTCCCGAAATCGGAGGCGTTCCGACGACGACTCCGCCGCCGATATAACCCGAAGGTCCGACGAATTCAACGCGGTCGATCGCCCGGCGAAGACGCGTCAGGTTATTCGTCATTCCCTGTTCGAGCGTCGCTTCGCCGGTAAACGAAACAACGGAAACTTCGTCTTTCGAAGGTCGAATCACCGATTCGATAAATGAAATCGCCGCCGCTTTTTCTTCGGGCAAAGTTCGTTCCTGCGAAGCGCTCGTGTCGATCAAAATCGCAAGGCTCAGAGGCAGATCGACCTGCCGGGAAAATGCGACGATTTCCTGCGGCTGCCCGTCTTCAAAAATGCGCACGTCCGATTGTTTCAAGGTCGTCAAAAGACGCCGGTTTTTGTCCTGAGCGGTAAAGAGAACGTTTACGACTTCGGTATCGATTTTGATAACTTCATCATCATCCATTATCGGCTCTTCAGCCGTCGGCGTCGGGGTCGGGGCGGCGGATTGTGTTTTCGGATTCGGCGGTACCTGCTGGGCGTAAATAGTATCGTCGCCGAAAACCATCACGCCGAGAAATATTGTAGCGATTAACAGTGCTGCGTATCTTCCGTAATTTTTCATCTTACACTTTCCGTTTTTCATTGTTTTAAGCCGTCTCTGACTGCGCGGTAGCTGGTTTTCGAGCGAATTTTATATTTATCGGCTTTATCTTTGCCGGTAAAGCGGACTTCGATTTTGCGCTCGCGCCCGTCGAATACCTGGTTTGCCGGGCGATACGTGATGATATACTGCGAGCGAAGCTCTTCGGAGATTTTCTTAAAGGCTTTTTCCAGCTCGAGCATATCGCCCGTGAAAAACGCTTCGCCGCCGGTTTCTTCGGCTAACTGCGTTAAATATTTATCGCCTTTATCTTTGACCGTACCGGCATCGACGCCTGGAACCGAGCCTAAGAACCCGGCTTTGGTCGAAATTGCGAAAATAGTCGTTTCGGTACGCTGCGCGATGTCTATCGCGTCTTTCAGTTCGGCGCGGCTGAAAGTGTCTTCGCCGTCGGTAATGATAACGACGACGCGTCTGCCCGGCGCGTTTCGCAGTTTTTCATCGGAAAACTGCCAGACCGCATCATAAAGAGCTGTCTGCGAGCCGGTTTTATTGATTTTATCAACGGCTTTGTCGAGCAAATCGAGCTTGTCCGTAAAATCCTGAATCAATTTTACTTCGTGATCGAAAGTCATAAACGCGGCTTTATCTTTGCGAAGACGCGTCACGGTGTAAATAAAATTTTTCGCCGCTTCTTTCGAAAACTTCATTTTTCCTTTCGTCGAATCGGATGTATCCATCAAAACGCCGACGTAAACCGGCGGATTCGTTTTTTCGTCGGTGAAAAACGTGATTTCCTGTTGAACGCCGTCTTCGAAAATGGCGAAATCGCCGCGCGTCAAACCGGTTACGAGAGATTTTTTCTGCAAAACCGTAACGGGAAGCCGAACCTCGAACGTTTTTGAAACGCCGGCGGCGTCGTCAACGGCAGGCGGCGGCGTAGCTTGCGGCGTTTGCGCTGAAACCGCTAACGCAAAAAACACGAAGACAAATGTAAAATTGATAAAACGAAACGTATTTTTCATATGTGGAATTGCCGGAATTTGTATCAACCGATTTTTTCGATGCTTTCGGGCAACCGTCTGTTGCCCAAACATAAATTGAAAGTATAGCAAAAATCAGGAAACCACCGGAAATATAAGATAAAAATAAGCCGCGGACAAACGCGCATCAGGCAGAATTTAATAAATTAAACCGAATAAAATAACCGGCTGATCGAGCCGTATTTTACATTATTTTATCCGCTTAAATCACGAATCCGGGGTTGCCGGCGTATTATTTCTTCGCGCCGCTTTGATTTCTTTACTTCTTTACGCGAAACTGCTGTTTTTATTATGAATCAAAACATTTTCAGAGAATACGACATTCGCGGAGTCGTCGGACGCGATTTGACCGACGAAACTGTTTACAAAATAGCGAAAGCAATCGGCACGTTTTTTAACCGAAACGGCGCGAAACGCATCGCGATCGGTTATGACGCGCGCGAAAGCGGAACGAGATTCAGAGATTTGGTCGTTCGAGGTTTGGGCGAAACCGGCTGTGACGCCTGTTTGATCGGACGAGTTCCGACGCCGGTTCTTTATCAAACGGTTTACACGAAAAATGTTGACGGCGGCGTGATGATCACCGGCTCTCATAATCCGGCAGACCACAACGGCTTTAAAATTTGTTTCGGTAAACAAACGCTTTTCGGCTCGCAAATCCAGGAAATAAAAGAAATCGCGCTGGCAGAGGATTTCGCGAGCGGCGAAGGCTCGGTCGAAGAAATCGAAGTTTTAACGGATTACGAAAACGATATCGCCTCGAGAATAAACGCGGGCGGGCGGCGCTTAAAAGTCGTCGTTGACGGCGGCAACGGAATGGGCGGCGTGACTGCGGTTCCGGTTTACGAAAAATTAGGTTTTGAACTCGTAAAGCTTTTTACCGAACCGGATTCGCTTTTTCCGAATCACCATCCCGACCCGACCGTCACGGAAAATTTGCAGGACTGCATCAAAGCCGTCAAAGAACACAACGCCGATCTCGGCATCGCCTTTGACGGCGACGGCGACAGAATCGGCGTCGTTGACGAAACCGGGCGCATTCTCTGGGGCGACGAATTGATGATTTTGCTTTCGCGCGAAATCTTGAAGGTAAAGCCGAATTCGACGATTATCGCCGAAGTAAAGTGCTCGCGAAATCTTTACGAAGACATCGCGAAAAACGGCGGAAACCCGATTATGTGGAAAGCCGGGCATTCGCTTATAAAAGCGAAAATGAAAGAAACCGGCGCCGAGCTAGCCGGGGAAATGAGCGGTCACATCTTTTTCGCCGACCGCTTTTACGGCTTCGACGACGCCACGTATGCGGGCGCGAGAGTTTTGGAGATTTTGTCGAACACCGATAAAACTTTATCCGAACTGCTTTCTGATTTGCCGGAAACGTTTTCGACGCCGGAACTGCGCGTTGACTGCACGGATGAGCAGAAGTTCGCCGTCGTTAAACTCATCGCCGAAGAATTTTCAAAAACAAACGAAGTCGTCACGATCGACGGCGCGAGAATACTTTTCGAAAACGGCTGGGGCTTGGTTCGCGCTTCGAACACGCAGGCGATTCTTGTTTTACGTTTTGAAGCCGATTCGGAAGAACATTTGACGAAAATTCGCGAAACGGTCGAAACGCGCGTCCGGCATTTTATCGCTTCCGTTTAAGATAATTCGCGCGGAGTTGGATTTTTGTCGTTATAATTCGACGCGTGTCTCGAAAATCAATTATTTATTGACTGCGGCGTTTGGATTGAAGTATAAAAAACAAAGCGCAACTGAGAGATAATTCGGTTGAATACAAGCGGGTCTCAATTGTTTAGCGGAGCGAATAGGTTTGCAGAATTCGTTTGCGCGGCAGATCGCGCTTTTTGGCTGAAATCACGTTGAGGAGATAATATGCCCGAAGAAAATTTCGATTCGCCGTCGTCCGGCGCGCCCGAGATGGATGAGCTCACTTATAAGCTCGTCCAGGAATTGTTTCAGCTCGTCAGGGCTGGCGATACCGAGCGCTTAAAAGGACTTTTCGAAATGGGACTCGTGCCGAATTTGCGAGACGGCAGCGGCAACAGTTTGCTTATGCTGGCTAGTTATAACGGGCAAATCGAAACGACGCGGCTGCTTCTCGAGCGCGGCGCCGATCCCGAGCTCGTGAATGACCGGGGACAATTTCCGCTCGCGGGCGCGGCTTTTAAAGGCGATGCGGATATGGCGCGGCTTTTGCTCGAGCACGGAGCCGACGTCAACGCGCGCGGCTCCGACGGGAAAACCGCTTTGATGTTCGCCGCGATGTTCGACCGCACGGAAATAATCGATTTGCTGATCGAACGCGGCGCTGATCCCGCCATACAAACGGACGAAGGTCTGACGGCAATCGGGCTCGCGCAGGCGATGGGCGCGGAAAAAGCCGCTGCGAGGCTTGGTCAGCCGGAAAGTTAATCAGCCGAAAAGTTAAACGGAAAAATTCACGTTAGTTTCAGATGTGTATCAGACGTGTATCAGACGCCGTTCAAACATCGTTTGCGGAGACTTGTTTGACTATTTACGAAATTACTGGCATAAAAATAGACGGAACAAGTTTTATGATGGTTGCTTTATCCATAAATATTATTTTCAGCCGGGACATTGCGCGGTAGAAAGAGCGCAAGCCGAAGTTGAAGCTTCGTGTAAAAAGTCCCAAGTCGCAAAAAGGCTTGGGACTTTTCAGTTTTTAAATGAATTTTCCGGCAAAAAAACGCAAAAAGCGCAAACATATGTGCTTGTCTTAAAGAGAAATTTTTACAGCCGGAAAAACGTGATAACATTTAACTTTTTATAAAATTATGACTGAGCCTTTAGAACTGAAGAAAACCGTAAATTTACCAAAAACCGATTTCTCGCAAAAAGCGAATCTCGGGCAGGCAGAACCGGCGCGATTGAAAAAATGGACTGACGCCAAACTTTACGAAAAGATTCGCGAAGCCCGGCGCGGCGCGACGAAATTTATTCTCCACGACGGACCGCCGTACGCTAACTCCGACATTCACATCGGCACGGCGCTCAATAAAATTCTGAAAGACTTCATCGTCAAATCACGTTCGATGATGGGCTATGACGCACCGTACGTTCCCGGCTACGATTGCCACGGATTGCCGATCGAAACGCACGTCGAGAAAAAACTCGCCGAAAAAGGCAAAAACAAAAACGATTTGCCGGTCGCCACATTTAGAAAAATCTGCCGCGAACACGCTTCGAAAGCGATGGACGGGCAAACCAGGGATTTTTCGCGTCTCGGAATTCTGGGCGAATGGGAAAACCCATACTTAACGATGTCGAACGAATACGAATCGGAAACGGCTCGTCTTTTCGGCAGATTTTTAGAGCGCGGCTACGTTTACAAGGGCTTGCGCCCGGTTTACTGGTGCATTCACGATCAGACGGCGCTCGCCGAAGCCGAGGTCGAATACAAGCTGCACACGTCGCCTTCGATCTATGTGAAATTTCCGCTTTTGACCGATCCGGCGGAGCTCGACGCGAATCTCGCGGGCAGACGAGTTTCGCTTGTCATCTGGACGACGACGCCGTGGACGATTCCGGCTAATCTCGGCATCGCCGTTCATCCCGATTACGAATACGCGGCGGTCGAAGCCGGCGATGAAGTTTTAATCGTCGCCTCGGAACTGGTCGGCTTTGTTTTCGTAAAATGTTGTCTCAGCGCGCCGGACGAAAACGGCGAGCGGCATTTGCCGCGCATCCTGGCGAAATTCAAAGGTTCGAAACTCGACCGGATGCGGGCGAAACATCCGTTTATCGACCGCGAATCGCTTGTGATGAACGGCGAACACGTCACGCTCGGCGGCGAAGCCGACGCGGAAACCGAAATCGACGTGTCGGAAGCGCGCGACAAAAAAGAAACCGGGAAAGCCGGAACCGGACTCGTCCACACCGCGCCCGGGCACGGTCACGACGACTTCGTCATCAGCAAACAATACGGCTTGGAAGTTTACTGCCCGGTCGATAATTCTGGAAGATTTACGTCGGAAGTCGAACATTTCGCGGGCGAAAATATCTTCAAGGCGAACGCGCAAATCGTCGAATTGATGAAGGAAAACGGATCGCTTTTGTTTTCGGAAAACTACGAGCACCGCTACCCGCATTGCTGGCGCTGCAAAAAGCCGGTGATTTTCCGCGCGACGCCGCAATGGTTTATCTCAATGGACGTCGAAGCCGAAAAGGGCGAGAAAATTTCGCTGCGCGCTAACGCTTTGGAACAGGTCGAGCAGGTGAAATGGCATCCGAACTGGGGCGAAGGTCGTATGGGAAATATGATCAAAGGTCGCCCGGACTGGTGCGTTTCGCGGCAGCGTTCCTGGGGAGTTCCGATCCCGGTTTTTTATTGTCAGGCGTGCGATGAACCGGTCGCCGACACGAAAATCATCAATCACGTCGCCGATATTTTCGCGAAAGAAACGGCTGACGCGTGGTACAACCGACCGGAAAGCGAGCTTTTGCCCGAAAATTTTACATGCCCGAAATGCAACAGCCGGGATTTTCGCAAAGAAACCGACATCCTGGACGTTTGGTTCGATTCCGGCTCTTCGTGCGTCGCCGTTCTGGAAACGCGCGACAATCTGCAGTTTCCGGCTGACGTCTATCTCGAAGGCGGCGATCAATATCGCGGATGGTTTAACTCGAGCTTGATGTGCGGCTTGGCGGCTCACGACACGGCGCCGTATAAACAGGTCATCACGCACGGCTGGGTCGTTGACGGCGAAGGCAAACAGATGCACAAATCGACCGGAAACGCGATTTCGCCGAACGAAGTCGTCGGAAAATCCGGCGCTGAAATTCTGCGGCTTTGGGCTGCGGCGGTCGATTATACGCAGGATATTCGCTGCTCGGACGAGATTTTATCGCGCATCGTCGATGCTTACCGCAAATTCAGAAACACTCTGCGCTACGCTCTCGGCAATCTCTACGGGTTTAATCCCGAAACCGACGCGGTGCAAAATCCGCTTCTTCAATATTCGCACGGCAGGGAAACGAGCGAGATCGAAAAACTGCTCGAAGTTGACCGATGGGCGCTCGCTAACCTCGACGAGGTGACGGCGAAAGTGCTCGCCGGCTACGAGACTTTCGATTACCAGGCGGTTTATCAAACGCTTTATAATTTCGTGACCGTAACTCTTTCGGCAAGATATTTCGATATCATTAAAGACCGTCTTTATATCTACGCGCCGAAAAGCCTGGAACGCCGCTCGGCGCAAACGGCGCTTTATGAAATTACGGACAAATTATCGCGCCTGCTCGCGCCGATTCTGGCTTTTACGGCTGATGAGGCATTTGAAAATCTGCCGCATCAAAAGCTCGCTTCGGTACATTTAGCCGAATTCCCGGTCGTTTCCGGCGCGGATAATTCGCAGCTTCTGACCGAATGGGAACGCATTTTCTCGATTCGCGACGAAGTTTTAAAAGCGCTCGAAGAAGCCAGAAACGCCAAACGTATCGGTTCGTCCCTGGAAGCGAAAGTCGTCTTGACCGCCGACAGGGAAACGACCAGGTTTCTTCTGCCGTTTTACGAAGATCTGCGTTACATTTTCATCGTCTCGCAGGTGGAAGTTCACGAAGGCGACGCGCTCGGCGTTGAAATCCGCAAAGCCGACGGCGAGAAATGCGAACGCTGCTGGAATTATTCGATTCACGTCGGCGAATACGAAAAATATCCGACCGTTTGCGAAAGATGCTCGACCGCTCTGCAGCAAATCGAGCAAAGCGCCGCCGCTTCTTAAAACGGTTTGCGGCAGATGTGAAATAATAAAAATATAAAACACAAACGAACACGGATTGACACGGATAAACTCAGGATGAGATAAAGATACGAATTATCGATTTCATCAGGGTTTGATCCTGATTTCATCCGTGTTCGTTTATGTTTGCCTTTAGCCGAAACTCGTTTTCCTTTTCTTTTTTATTGGATTCAATCTTAAATAAAAACAAAAATATATGTTGAAAAAATCAATTTTCAGTTTGTTTACGATGATAGCTTTTTCGTCGTTTGTTTTTGCCCAAAAGACGTACACGCCGGCGAAAGGCTCGGCTGAGCGCGCCGCGATTTTAAACGCTTTGCGCGTTCCGGTCGAAAAAGCGCTGAAACAAAAAATTCAGTTTGCCGTAAACGAATTTAAAGTGCAGGGAAACTGGGCGTTTTTGAGCG
>JAOAPX010000200.1 GCA_025463125.1 Acidobacteriota bacterium
GCTCCAGTATCACCTTTTTCTCCCTTTTCGCCTTGTGAACCTGTAGGTCCGGTTTGTCCTTGCGGACCTTGTGGTCCCTGTGCTCCCGTTTCGCCTTGCGGTCCAGTTGCGCCTTGAGTTCCCTGCGGTCCGGTTTCACCCTGCGGTCCAGCCGGACCTTGAGCACCGGCGGAACCGGTTTCGCCCTTCTCTCCTTGAGCACCAGTTGCTCCTGTATCGCCTTTCTCGCCTTGCGCTCCGGTAGGACCAGATGGTCCGGCTGGTCCTTGTGCTCCGGTTTCACCTTGAGATCCTTGTGCACCGGTTGCTCCGGTTGCGCCGGTTGCTCCTGTTTCACCTGTTTCCCCTTGTAAACCTTGTGGTCCCGCCGGTCCGGCAGTTCCAGTATCCCCCTTTTCTCCCTGTGAACCTTGCGGTCCCGCCGGTCCCTGCGCACCCGTCGGACCTGCGGGTCCTTGCGCTCCATCAGCGCCGGTGGGTCCTTGCGCACCCGGAGTGCCTTGTTGTCCAATTTCACCTTGCGGACCGACCGGACCTTGGGGTCCAGTTGCACCTGTTTCACCTTGCACTCCCGCAGAACCTTGTGGTCCTGTGGCTCCGGTTTCACCTTGTGCTCCGGCAGGTCCCGTTTGCCCTTGCGGTCCTGCTTCTCCTTGTACGCCTTGCGGTCCCTGGGTTCCTGTCGCTCCAGTCGCTCCGGTATCACCTTTTTCACCCTGCGGACCCTGCGGTCCGGTTTGTCCTTGCGGACCGGTCGCTCCGGTTTCACCTTGTGGTCCTTGCTGTCCGGTTGCACCGGTTGTTCCGATTGCACCGATTTCACCTTTTTCGCCTTTTTCGCCTTGCAGTCCTTGCGAACCGGTGTCTCCTTTTTCACCCTGAGGTCCGATCGGACCTTGTGGTCCTACTGCTCCCGTGTCTCCTTTTTCGCCCTGGGCTCCAACGGCTCCCTGCGGTCCGGCAGCCCCCGTTTCGCCTTTTTCTCCCTTTTCGCCTTGCGGACCTGCAAGTCCGGCTGCGCCGGCTGATCCCGTTTCACCTTTTGGTCCAGGTTCTCCTTGCGGTCCCTGCGAACCCGCAGGTCCGGTGTCACCCTTTTCGCCCTGGGGTCCCTGAGGTCCTGAGGGTCCGACCGGTCCGGTGTTTCCTGTACCGTCTTGTCCGAGTGTAACTTCAAATAACACTGTATTTCCATTACCGCTAGAATTTCCGTTACCGTTTTGAGTTACAACCTTTAAAAGATATGAACCTTCCGGGTAAAGCATATTGGCATTGGCAATAATCGTTTCTCCATTATTGCTTAATATCGTTAACGGCTGTCCGCCAAAGGTAATTGCGGTATTTATATTTTTGTTCGAACCTTTTAGATTTGAACCGCGAATAATAAACTGCTGCGCTATTGTCGGTGTTTCCGGATTGTATTTAACTTCCACATTCAAGACCACCGGCGCAGAAGCCTGTGCCGAAATTTCTTCGGCGCAAAAGCTAAACATCGCCATTAAAAATGTAAAAGAGGCTAAAAACTTCATTTTCATTGAACTTCTCCTAAATATTCTCGAGATTTATAGATTTTGCTAAAGTTAAAAATCCTTATTGTCTTGTTTCTAATCCAAAATGAATTTTATTTTTAAAGCTTTAGCTCGCTTGATTTGCTCAAAGATTGTGGCGACGTAATACAAATGGATTGAGATAGTGAGTAATCATTTTCAAAACCCGCAATGCAAGGTATTGCCTGCTTTTAAAGCAAGCATTGTGTAAGGATGCATAAAAACATCAAGTGAAAAATTCCTACAATCTCTGGTTAAGGGTATTTGTATTTTAAGAATTGAATTAACATCGCGCATCAGCGAAAAGTCCTTATTTTCATAGGATACATTTCCTTTTTTACACGGTGATTTATAGGAGTAAAGTACCGGAAGATGCTTTCGGGCAGGATTTGAGCGGGTTGGATTCGGTCAAGGTAAGTGCTTCAGCTTATTTTTATATGGCAGTGTTTGACGGCAAAAACGTTAAACTTCAAGTAAATATCGTTTTAACACGGTGCTCTTAATAAAGCGCGCGATGAATGAATAGGCGATAACCGCTTTTGGGTTTCTGAAAGTAAGAGTTTTTAATCGAACCGTTTTCCCGTCATATCGCACCATAAAACGAGTCCTTGCCAGATGCCGAATTTTGCGTAAAATCGTTTGATCTCGGCGTCTTCGCAGATCGTTTCGCGATTATGCTTTTTGTAAAACTGCGCGCGCAGCCAGGAATCCAGCGCCAAGCCTTCGTAGCTGCCGACAAGCTTTAGAAGATTTTCCGCCGCGTAATCGCCGACGCCTTTTACTTTTTTCATTTCCTTTTTCAATTCTTTTGCGGGCAGGTTTGAATCGAGCCAGCTTTCGGGATTAAGTTTTCCGGCGGCGACCGTTTCGGCGAGCTCTGCAAAATACGGCGAGCGGTAACCGGCGCGGATTTCCGTGCGGTAAAAGTCGGCGGAAACGCTCGCCATCGCTTCAGGAGTCGGAAAAGCGCGAACGCCGCCCGCGCCCGGCTCGCCTAATTTTTCGACCAGATTCGCGACCATTTTTTTTGTTAAGCTCCACGAACAATTCGTCGTGCACAGCGTTTTAACGAGGTCTTCGTAAACCGTCGGCGAGCGAAGCAATCTGCCCGCATTAACTTCGGCTATCCAGCGCGTGCTTTTTTCTTTTTTTACAAGCTCGTAAAATTCGCTTAAATCATCGTCGAGACGTAGGCAATGGCGAACGTCCCGGAGAATTTTTTCTTCGTCGAATTTATCCGCGAAAACCCGGACGCGCAAATTCCCTCCAGCTTCAGAGATAACTGCCGAAACCGGATTTTCGCCGTTCCGGTCAACGAATACGCCGCTTAAAGTTTGATTTTCCTTATTCAGGCGAAAAGGCGAAAGGTCGCTCCAGCCGTGACTGAAAATCGTATATTCAAAGCTGAAATGTTTTGGAAACTCAATCGTCAAAATCGTCGGCATTGCGAGAAGTTTATTCTTAAAAAAAAATCTTTACAAACATAAACATTTGTTCGGCTATATCTTACGGCTTTGCGTCTAAGTAGCTGAACGCAGTTTTGCAGTTTGATTTTCAAATTACAAAGGAAAGTTTGTCGAATAATATATTTCTTGTTTTTTTTTACAAATTCCTTTATAAATATATTGCATAACAACATTTAACGGCGATTTTCCCGCTCGTCGTTGTATTCAATTCAGGCAATTCGAAATCTATATTCAGGCAAATCTCCAGGAGGCAAGGGCTATGAACAGCAGAAATTCGCGCTTTTTGCGCCGCGCGTTGGCAGCCTTTTTCATAATTTTACCGCTCGTTTTTCCGGCGGCGGCACAAGAAGATTCAGATCCGAACTCTCCGGCTCCCATTTTAATCAGCGAAAACAATTCAACGCGCGCTTTAGCCTTTGAACAAAATTCGATCCGGCGCGAGCAAACGGCGAAATCTCGAAACAGAGGATTTTCGATCGGGTCGAAAATCGTTATTTACGCGACAAACGTCGATTTGATGGACGGTGAAGGCGCGAGCGCTTTTCGTTTGTATGTTCAGGACAGGCAGGGGAAAAAATATCGTTTTCCCGTAATTTCGATGGAAGCGCTGCCTGACAAAGATTGGATTTACGCCTTAACCGTTGAATTGCGCGATGAGATCGGGTTTTGGGAACCGCCCGCGGCTGACGGCGATGTGCTGATTCGTCTCGCCTGGCGAGGACTTTCGAGCAATCAGGTGCGGCTCGGACTCGGCACAAGCGGCGGCGACATCAAAGAGGAAAAAGGCGCTGTTCCGACTCCTTTAAGGAATTACGATGTCAGACCTGCGGCGACGGCGTCGCGCACCGCCGCGTCAACCGGTTACCGATGGTCGGGCGACAGAATGCGCTTTCTCGAACAAGCGACTTTCGGTCCGACCGCGGCGCTCGACGCGCGCCTGCGGCGAATCGGCTTGCGAACATGGCTTGCCGAGCAATTCGAAGCGCCTTATCCGAGCGCAAACAACCCGTACCCGAACTTCCCGCTTAAAAATTCCGATGCCGGAAACAGAACAAACGGCTGCGGGATGTTTCTCGACGCAAACGGAAACTCGACGCTCGATTATAGAAATTGTTTGCGTAATCATTACCAGCAGTATCCGCTGCAAAACTGGTTTTTCAAAGAAGCTTTTTACGGCGAAGCGCAGTTACGGCACCGAGTCGCGTGGGCTTTAAGCCAAATCTGGGTAACTTCCGGCGTCGATATTCAGCAATCGAGTCATATGATCGAATATCACAAAATACTTTCAAAACACGCTTTCGGCAATTACCGGGCGCTGATGAAGGATATGACGCTTAACCCGGCGATGGGCGATTATCTCGATATGGCTCGCAGCACCAGAACGAATCCGAACGAAAATTACCCGCGCGAGATTCTGCAATTGTTCACGATCGGTTTGTTTATGCTTAACCAGGACGGAACCGTTCAAGTCGATGCCGAAGGCGTTCCGCTTCCTTCATACGATCAAGCGACGGTCAACAATTTTACAAAAGTGCTGACCGGCTGGGGCTTTTGCAATAATTCGACCAATTCGGCTTGCCCGAATATCACGGTCGGAACCGTCAATTTCAAAGATCCTCTGCTCTTGAATCAAAACAATCACGACGTGACGGCGAAAACGCTTCTAAGTTACACGAACGCCAGAAACACGAGTATCGCCGCCGGTCTTAACGGCAGCGCCGAGATTGAAATGGCTCTGGATAATATTTTTTATCACCCGAACGTCGCGCCGTTCGTCAGCAAATTGCTGATTCAGCATCTCGTGACGAGCGATCCGACGCCCGCTTACGTCGGTCGCGTCGCCGCCGCGTTCAATGATAACGGAACGGGCGTCCGGGGCGATCTAAAGGCAGTCGTCAGGGCGATTCTGCTTGACCCGGAGGCGCGCGGCGATGTAAAAACCGATCCGAATTACGGCAAGCTGCGCGAACCGGTTCAGCTTTTGACCAATCTTCTGCGCTCATTTAACGTTCGCTCGGCAAACGGCGCTCAGCAAAGCGACGGCGTCGTCGCCGGGTTAGCCGGAGCAATGGCGCAAAATCCTTTTTATTCACAGACGGTTTTCAATTATTACTCGCCCGATTACGTTATCCCGGGCACGGCGCTGCTCGGTCCTGAATTCAATATAATGACGACCGGAACCGCCATTTCACGCGCCAATTTTGCCAATACGATGGTTTACAGCCGCGTAAACGTCAGCGAAACCGCGCCGCTCGGCACCTCGATCGATTTAAGCGAAATGCAGGCGCTAGCCGCGTCCGACGCGACCGGCAATCGTCTTCTCGACGCGCTAAATCAAAAAATGCTGCGCGGAACGATGTCCGCAAATATGCGAAACGCGATTTCGACGGCAGTTCAGGCTGTGCCGGCGAGCACGCCTTTGGCAAGAGCGCAGCAGGCGGTTTATCTAATCGCGACTTCGTCGCAGTATCAAGTTCAGAGGTAAAAACGATGAAACATACAAGAAGAGAATTTATAAAAAAGTCCGGCTGCGCTCTGAGCATGGTCACGCTGGCGACGCAGTTTCAGCATTTCGGTTTGATGAGCGCGCTGGCGCAGGATTCCGAAACCGCGCAGCCCGAAAACGCAGACGCTTATAAAGCGCTCGTGCTCGTTTTTATGTCTGGCGGAAATGACGGGAATAACACGCTCATTCCGAATCATAACGACGCCACAGTCAGCAATTATTCCTCATACGCCGCCGCGCGAAACACGCAGGGCTTGGCGCTTGCGCAAAATCAGCTTTTACCGATTTCGGTTCCGCGCATGAACGGCTTGACTTACGGGCTGCATCCTTCTTTCGGACCTGTCACGGGCGGGATAAATAACGGGATACACGAGCTTTGGGCGCAGCAGAAACTTGCGATCGTGCCCAATTGCGGAACGCTTGTTCGCCCGACGAGCAAATCGCAGTACCAGGGGCGAACGGTTCCGCTTCCGTACCAGCTTTTTTCGCACTCGGATCAAGTCTCGCAATTTCAAGCCGGATTTGCCGGATCGCAGGCTTTTACCGGGTGGGGCGGCAGAATTTCCGACCGGATGACAATCGGCAATAATCCGAACGGCTTGATTCCGATGGTCACGTCGATCAGCGGAGCGCAGCTTTTCACAGCCGGTCAGACGACTCTGCCGATGGCGGTAAATAACGCCGGCACGTCTCTGAGCAGCGTTTTAAATCCGCTCGGATTCGGCACTTCGACCGCGCAGCAGGCTCGCCTGACGGCTTTTAACCAGCTGAGAACGATGGATTTAAATTCAAATTACGTGAAAGCCGCCAGCCACGTGACGAATCTTGCGATGAAGGCGAATCAGGCTTTGAGCGCATTTCAGGAAGTGACGGTTCCCTTTCCGACTTCGAGCATAGGGCTGCAATTAAAACAGGTGGCGCGGATAATCAAAAAGCGAACCGATTTGAGCGTCAACCGGCAAATCTTCTACGTACAGATCGGAAGCTTCGACACGCATACCAATCAAGTCGCCAATCAAGCGACTTTGCTTTCGCAATTCAGTCAGGCGGCGCGGGCTTTTTACGACGAAATGGGCGCGCAGAACGTGCAGAACGATGTCACGCTGTTCACGCTTTCGGATTTCGGGCGAACCTTTAACCCGGCTGGAACGGGCGGAGCCGTCGGCAGCGATCACGCGTGGGGAAATCATTTATTCGTTCTCGGCGGAGCGGTGATGGGCGGCGATTTTTACGGCGGAAACGCCGCTAACGGAACGCCTTTTCCGACGCTCGCCTTTAACGGTCCGGACGATGCCGACAGCGGAACGAACGCCCGAGGGCGCTGGATTCCGACAACGTCGGTCGATCAATATGCCGCGACGCTCGCGCGCTGGTTCGGTCTGCCCGAAAATCAAATGGCAAGCGTTTTTCCGAACATAAACAATTTCTCGACATCAAATCTGATGTTTATGCCGTAAGAGAAGGCGATTCGGCTTTTATAGCGAACTTTCTTTTATTACCAAACTTTAAAAAGCTTTAAAAAAGGTGAAAATCATTCGAAGGTTTTCGCCTTTTTTTACTTTAATTAATAGAAAATTCTTTTAAAGACCGCTGAATAATTTCATAAAAGTTAATTTCCTCTTACACTTTTAATTCATCATCTTGAACTTTTCTGCCGCAAAACATACACTTGTTTTGACAATGAATTACCGGAAAACCAAGTGAATCTGCCGAATTATTTAACATTAGCGCGAATTATCATCGTTCCATTTCTGGTCGTCGTTTTGCTCACGCCTTTCGCCGAACAGTGGTTCGGCATCAGCAGTTATGCGCTCGCCATCGCAGTTTTTCTCATCGCATCGTTTACGGATATTCTCGACGGGCACCTTGCGCGTCGCCGAAATCAGGTCTCCAATCTCGGAAAACTGCTCGACCCGATTGCCGATAAGCTTCTCGTTTCGGCTGTATTGATCGTTCTGGTCGAAAAACATCTGGCTCCGGCGTGGGCGGTTGTAATTATTCTCGGCAGGGAGTTTATCATCACGGGTCTGCGTTCGGTAGCCGCGACCGAAGGCATTATCATCCAGGCGCAAAGCATCGGGAAAATAAAAATGTGGGCGCAGTGCGTGGCGATCGTCGCGCTGCTTGTCGCCGGCGCGAACGGCAATCCGCCGGTTTCGAATTTCGGCTGGAGCCTGCCGACCGTGCGTTTCTGGGAAGTCGCTGAAGTTCAGACCGCTTTTTCAAATCTGACGACTCTCGCTTTAACGACGAATGACTGGAAAGTTTTCGGTTACCTGGTCGGTCGCGGAGCGCTCTGGGTTGCGGTATTTACAGCCTGCTGGTCTATGTACGATTATTTCTCTTATTTTTTCAGTGAAAACAAAAAGCGAAAAACCAAACTGCCAATTTCCCCGAATATTCCGGGCGCCGAAACCACGAAATTATAAACTTCGGTTTTGCGCCGCGTTTACCGCAAATCACCGCGAAACAATAAACAAAATCAATTAGTTTTCATTTTGCGCCATTTGCCGCACACGAAAAACGAAGATTAAACCATCCGGGCTGAAAAAGTTTCTGCCGCGAACATTGGAAAATAAAATTTATTAAACGCTCCCGTATTTTTGATATAAAATAAAAAAGGCGAAGCAAATTCTTATCAAATTTCTTCGCCTTTTTTATTTTTCGCTTCGATTTAATTTTACTGCAATTCGACCATATCGCCCGTATGAATTTCCTGCGCCGAGCGCGTAATAACGGCGGTTGCGGTTCTTTCTTTGACATTTAAGACCACAATTTCCCCGACTACTTTTCGCAAGCCCTGCGGGCGATCTTCTTGAGCTTTTTCGGGCGTGACGACTCTGCCTCGGGCTTTGCCGCCGGATTTTCTCGCCGCCTGATTTGAAAACCCGCCGCCGCGATACGTGTCGCCTTGAAAGTCTCTGACGCGCGCTTCGACCGATTCATTTTCGTCATTGACGAACAGATTTCCTTTTCCGAGCGGACGATAAACCGTTAAGTAATCGCCGACGCCGACGCGGTCTTCAGCGCCTAAATCTATATAAACGATTTGTTCGCTGGCAAGAATTTCGCGCCCGTCACGCGCCATAAAAATTCTGCCCGAAGTCTTGCCGCTCGGCTCTCCGAACACGTCAAGCGCCGGTCTGACCCGAAACAGCGAACTCGATCTCTGTTCGATCGGCTGAAGCAAATCGCCGAGCAAAAGGCTTTCGCAGGAATTTTTCACGCGCGCGATTGAAACTTCGTTTTTCACTTTGATAACTTCAAGCGCGCCCACTTCCTGCACGTAAAAACCTAAATTCTCTTTTTTCGTCCAGCGCGTTTCCACCTGTCCGCGCGGGCGAATCACGGCAAATATATCGCCGATTTTTACGCCGCTGTTCGCGCCGACATTGATATAAAGATTATCGCCCTGAGCGTAAATATTCTGTTCCTGTTCGTCTTCGGCGCCGACGATTTTATTTGCCGTATTGACCGGATTCGTCTGCACATATCCGGCACAATACAAATTATTGCCTGTCGCAACCGGCAATTCTTTCTGAAGCTTATCAATAACTACCGACGGGCGCGGCTGCCCCTGGTTTTGCGCAAAAGCATTTGCCGATAGAAACAACAGGATCAATAAATTCAGCCCGAAAAATTTGTTATAAAACTTTTTAAAACTCACGATTTTCTCCTTTTATGAAACACTTTAAATTGAAAAATTGTCTTTTGATGAAATGATTGGAATGCGATGCGGAAAGACTTGCTCTGTTTGAGCCGATATCATCGTAACCTTTTTGTTAAACAAACGTCAACAATTATTTCTTATATTAAATCGCGATTTTTCCATCTGCCGACTTGCACAAACGAATTTGATTTTGTAGTATTTTCGCTTGCGCTTTTGTTATAAAGCGCGCAAGCCGGTGTAGCTCAGTTGGTAGAGCAGTTGATTTGTAATCATCAGGTCGGCGGTTCAAATCCGTTCACCGGCTCCATTATTTACAATAGTTTAGAAGCTTTTTTGAAGTAGTAAAAAATGGACTGTAGTAAAAATGTAGTAAGTTTCTAAATTCTTAACTTTGGCAGGCAAAAATTAAAGGGAAAACTAAAATTGGTTTTCCCTTTTTGATTTTGAAACAGTTTTTATTTGACCTTCACCTCTTTCACTTATTTAAGGCAAAGTTTGAAAATCTTATCCATTATATTTTTTCATCAATTTCAAAACCGATTGAGCTTGAGTAAGCATTTAAGTCAATAGCTGGAATTGTTCCAATCGCCTGTTGAAGATACCTTGTTAATTGAAGGAAAAAAGAAACCAAGGAAATCTCTTTATCGCTAAATCTAATATTTTTTGGCTTTCTGTTTTTATAATAACCCACATATCTTTGTTCAAATTCTTCAGGCTTATTTAGAGTTATATCCTCCTCAATATCATAGTCAACGTGAAAACTTCCATACTCGGCGATACATCCAATGTCAATACCTTTAAATTCAGAATTTGCCTCTAAATGCTTTTTAAAAGCTTCATTGTTTTCATCTTTATAGGAATTAGAAGTGGAAAGAAAACCTCCAACAATTTTGGTTAATGGTCTTGGGTCGCATTTCTTGCCTGAATTAATCATAGATGTAGATGTTCGCTTTAACTTTCTTACACTTTCAATTTTTTCGCCTGTGTAATAAATATAATCCTTATTAATTTCAGGTTTTACTTCAAAAACAGCATAAACTCCTTCGGCAGGAATGTAATGAAATCCGTTTTGAGAAAAAACAAAAGGCGTATACCAATTATCATAGATGACAATATCAATCTGATGACTTGTATCACCTTCAAAGTCAATAACAATGGCTTTATCAACGCTATATCTGTTTGGTAAATATTTTTGCAACCACTCAATCCAAGCGTTTTCTAAAGCATCGCCTTTAGAACCTGGATGTCCTATACGTCGAGCCGTTTCTGGAATTGCCTGAATTGTTTCCACTCGAAGAATGCTTTTCGTAATCGAGATGATGAGTCATCTCACCATTCAAAGCCCGCTCAACTAACGCTTTGGTCAATTGCTGAAGAAGTCCGTTTTCGCTTAATAAATCTTCAGGCTTTTCGTAATCTTTCAGTATCTGGTCTAAAACTTCATTACTAATTGGCATAAGAAATCCTCCATTAAAAATAAATGTTAATTTCAGCCATTTACACAATTTTATTTACAGGCTCCATTTTTGACACCTTATATTCTTGCTTGAAAATTGTCTTAAAATCAGTGTTAAATAATTCGGATTTTTGATGGTTTTTTTGACACCTGAAAAACCTATGTTTTTGGCGACTGCAGTATTTCAGTATTTTAATAATCAGGAATTAGAAAAACCGCAAGTTTTTACGCTCACGGCTTTTCTTTACTTCTATTTATACTAATTACCTTAGTTAATAAACATTGAAATTTAATAAATCAGCGGCAATAAAATCAATGGGTGCCAAATTATCATTTAATGATAAAACACGTGAACCAGAGCGACGTTGTTTGTATTCGATTAATATGTTGTTAGGTAATGTTCTTACTGAAAGTGAATTACCATTTACATCCGAAACAAAGACATTGCTCAATGAAATAGGTGTTGTTCCCGTAGCTCCTGCTGCCACTGTGAAATCAATGAGTACGACGTTTTGTACTCCTAATCCGAATGTTTGTAACGGTAAATCAGTCAATATCCTAAAACTGTCTGGTGTAATTGCATTACCAAGTGCAGAGGATCTTGCTCCGTTTGTTCCGATACCATTAGTTCCTGCCAGACCTGAAGCAGTTCTGACATTTGTTGGATTGCTTAAGATACTTGGATCGAAATTAAGATCAGCATTAAAAGCACTGGCTCCGGTTTCTGAAGCATCAGTGTTTAACTGCAGCGCAATAGTCAATGTGGTTCCGACCATATTTGTTCTGACAACAGAAAGAGTTCTGGTTGTTTGCGATGCTAATCGCTTAATGCCTTTAGATTGTTTGCTGAAGTTTTCACGTCCATCATCTGCAGCTGGTTTACCGGTTTCGTCAATCGATTCCGGTCGCGACGCATTTGGATCGGTTGGACCTGAAGCATCGGCAGGCGGATCTTGAGCGAGAGCATAACGACGAATCTGTGTTACATCTCCTGCATTAAGCACACCATCGCCTTTAGTTTCATACGGAGCAACATCAGCTCTTTGAAATTCATTCGGCGTTGTCGTAGGCGTATCCAATCCGAGTACAAAGCGCCTTATTTGTGTGACATCTCCTGAGTTTACTGATCCATCTCCATTTGGTCTCGCCGCGACATCACCTTCAATTCCTTGCGCTGATTCTGGTGAAAACTGAACTTCAAATGCACCGATATCTGCTCCGTTGCCGTCTGCCGCATTCGCGATGCTCGGACTATCAACCGGACGAGAGAAACCGCGCTGGTCTGTCGTCAGGGTGCCGTTGCCCGCATCAATCGCCGGGCTGCCGGCGGCAAGCGCGTGCGTTTTCGTCGCGCCGCCGTAAAACCCGAGCGGCAGCAACTGCGCGTCGAGCCGCGCGCCGTTGGTGACGAACTTATCGCCCGTCGCGCCGAATCCGGTGGCGCGATTGACGCCCGAAGTGAAAATGTAGCCGATCAGATTGTAGCCGCCCGAGACAAAAGGACCCGTCACATCGAGGGTGCCTCCCCCATTTTTCGCGATGATGCTGTTGCTGACGGTAACCGTTGATGTGCCGGCATTATAGACGCCGCCGCCGTTTACGAATTCTCCGATGCCGACTTTATTCAGATTCTCGGTCACGGTCGTATTGATCAGCGTCGTCGTCCCTGAACTGAAGTCTGCGATGTAAACGCCGCCGCCGCCGCCCGCCCGATTGCCGCTGAAGGTTGAATCGGTCAGCGTCGTCGTGCCGTGATTAACGAACATGCCGCCGCCGCCGCCGCCGCTCGTAGCGCCTTGCGCCCGGTTGCCGCTGACGGTCGAATCGGTCAGCGTCGTGCCGTTATTCCAGACGAAGATGCCGCCGCCGCTGCCGGCACCGTTGCCGCTGCCGTTGATCGTTGAGTTGTCGCTGACGGTTGAGCCGGTCAGTGTCAGAGTTCCGTCAAACTGGTAAATACCGCCGCCTCGACCGCCGCCCGTCGAATTGCCGCTGACGATCGAGCTATCGAGCGTGAGCGCGCCGCCGTTGCTGTAAATACCGCCGCCGTTCGGAGCCGAATTGTTACTGACGGCGACGTTGGTCAACGTGAGCGCGCCGGTTAAGTTATAGATGCCGCCGCCGTTGCCGTTATCGTAACCGCTGCCAAAGCCGCCGGTCACCGTCAAACCGTTGACGGCGGCGACGGCGTTTGCTTCGATAAAAAATACGCGGCTCGCGCTGTTGCCCGAAATCGTCAGTTGATTCGATCCCAGCCCGTTGATCGTTAATGATCCGTTGTCGGCGATGTTTAATTGACCGGCGAACGAGGTAGTTGCGCTGTCGAGCAAGATCGTCTGACCGGCGAGCGACGAGTCGAAATTGATCGTGTCGTCTGAGGCTGAACTGTTGGCGACAAAAACGGCGGCGCGCAGGCTGCAGTCGTTCGGCGCGGACGTGCAGGCGCTCAAAGACACATCGTCGGAAATTGTATCCACCGTGTAAGGCGCTGCCGGATTTCCGGGTCGCATCACCGTAAAAGTTTGAATCACGTCGGGAGCGGCGGCGTAGTCGGCGTCGCCGCTCTGCGAGGCTTTGATCGAAACAATGCCGGAATTGGTTAGGGTGAGTATGCTGCCCGTCACGGTTGCCGGACCGAAAACGACGGTGTAGCTAACGGCTAAACCGGATGAAGCCGTGCCGCCGAGGTCGAACGCCGGATCGCCGAAAGTTTTCGCGCCCGGATTGGCGAAGGTAATCGTCTGGCTGAGCTTCAAAGCCGCCGCTCGACTGATGACCGGAGCGCCGCACAGTCCCGCAAAAACCGCGCGGTAATAATTGCCGACGTGCGAATTATCAACCGACGGAATGGAAAACGTGGCGTTCGTCGCGCCCGTGATGTCGGCGAAGGTCGTGCCGCCGTCGGTGCTGACCTGCCACTGCACGCCCGCCGCGTGATCGGCGGTTGCCGTAAAAGTCGCGCCGTCGCCGATTTGGAGACTCTGATCGGCGGGCTGCTGCGTGATGATCGGCGTCGGAGTGACGGTGATGATCGAGGCTTGCGAAGTGACGATTGCGCCGGATTTGCGGACGAGAACGTCATAATACCCCGCATCGCCGGAGACGGTCGAAGAGATACTCAAATTTGCCGTCGTCGCGCCGGAAATCGTGCCGCCGTCGGTTATTGCAACACCGTTTTTGCGCCACTCGTAAGTGAGCGACGCGCCATCGTCGGCAGCGGCGACTACCGAAAGATTGGTCGGTGACAAAAGGCAGATCGCCTGACTTTGCGGTTCCGCCGTAATCTGAATCGGCGGCGTTTGTCCGGGAGCGGTGATCGTGTACTGGCGGTAGCCGGTCGCGTCGCGCACGTCGAGCGTTCCGTTGCCGTCGTTTAAACCGCTCGCGTAGTAGTTCATATAGGCGAAATATCCGGGTAAGTGATCGTTCGGCAAGTTGGCATCGGCGTTCGGATCGGTCTGGTATATTCCGACAATGCTCTGCTTCCATTGCCCGTCGCTGCCGTAGATATGAAAGCCGCCGTTGTCGCTGCCGACGTAGACATTGCCCGCCGAATCGACCGTCATCGACTTGATCGCCGGTTTGGTCGGGTCCAGATCGAAGGCGCCGAGAAAAGCGCCGCGCGTTCCGCCCCGCACGCCCGTGTCGAATTTCAAAATACGCAGATTTTCGTAGTCCAGCAGATACAATAAGTCGTCCGCGCCATACGCCATCGCCATCAATCCGCCGATGCTCTTGCCCGTCTGCCCGACGACGTCGCCGGAGAACGACGTCATCAGTTGGTTGTTATGGTTGATGCTGATGAGACGCGTTTCGACTCCGTTGAGTAGATATGAGGCGGCGGTGCCGAGGATACTCGTGCCCGCGCCGCCGAAAACAATCGCCCGCGACGAGGGCGCTCCGGTCGTCCAACGCGTCTGCGTCTGTCCCTGATGGTTTATTAAATTGTAACGGTTACTGGTGCCCATCATTCCGAAAAGAGTCGCTTCTGTCGGATACGAACCGTTCGTATTGATGTGGCGCTCGACGACGGAGGTGAGGTGTGATTCAACATCCGATTGCCTGACGGTGCCGTAGTAAGCCGTGCCGTCCCCTTTTTCGTGCATGGCATAAAGCCGGTTTTGCATGACCAGAAACCGCTGCTTCCAAATCACTTGCTGCGTTTGATCAAGATCGGTCGCGCCCAGACCCGAATCATTTAAAGCCAGGTTGACCACGTTCAGGAGGCGACCCGGCAGCTTGATTTCGCGCTTGTGGGTGACGGTCTGGGCGTGCGCCGCGCCGATGCCGGTTAAAACAGTCAGCATAATCAGACAAAAGCCTGAAAGTGAGGTATATTTTTTGTTAGTTTTTTTCATTTAAATTCTAAGATCTCGTGTTTTATGTTGTTCGATTAACAATATCCCTAAAAGCGCATTTCTTCCTCTTAGGGATTCAAACGCTGCTTAGGGATTCAAACGCTGCAGAAAGTGCAGCCCGGACACGCGGAAATTTGATGAATCAATTAGATAGTGGGGTAAATAGGATTGGCTTATTATCTAATAAGCCAAATTACATCATAATAGTATAAAAAAATAAATACAAGAAAGAAGTCCTTTTTTATCTAGTAATTAAATCCACTATTAGGGAAATTTTTACTTTAACAAAAACAAAAAGCCGCCAACAATGTGAGTTTTGAGACAAGCGATTATCGTAAGTGATTTCATCTAAAAATCTATTCTTTTCTGACAGCTTTGAGAGATGAATATCTTTTTAATCGGTTTCAGTCTCCAATTTGTTTTCTCGGGAAATTAAAAATCCCAGCTTCGCGTGTTAGTAGAGGCATCGAATAAACCGAACTTCTAATCTCAATGGGCATTTTTAGGGAGGATAAATTTATGAAAAAAAATCAGATCGCGACTGTTTTAACCTTTATACTGATGACTATCAGCGTCGCCTGCGCACAAAATAAAAAGGAATCAGGTAAAACTTCAACTGCTTCAACTACTTCGACCCAGTCCACATCATGCGCGCCGATCGAAACCGGAACGGCAAACGCACAGGGACAAAAACCGGCTTTTCCCGGTCAAACCCGCGCTTGCGCGGTTAAATCCGGCGTGGCTTTTGACGTGACAGTTTTGGCTAAGGGGTTAGACAGACCCTGGGCTGTCGAGCCACTGCCGAACGGCGATTTTTTGATTACAGAAAAATCAGGACAAATGCGCATAGTTTCGGCTAATGGCAGAATCGGGCAACCAATTGGCGGACTACTGCCGGTTGAACAGGGCGGCGTATCGGGCGCGAGCGAGCAAGGCGGATTACCACCCATCACCGCCCGCGGGCAGGGCGGACTTCTCGACGTGGCTTTAAGCCCAAATTTTGCCAGTGACCGCACTATTTTCTGGAGCTTTTCCGAGCAGCGCGAGGGCGGCAGCGGAACAAGCGTCGCGCGCGGCGTTTTAACCGCAGACAGCAGGAATCTCGAACAGGTTCGCGTCATTTTTCGCGCCCTGCCGACGTACGATAACAGTTTGCACTTCGGCTCGCGACTCGCTTTCGGACCCGAAGGAAAGCTCTATATCACGCTCGGTGATCGTTTTGACAAAACCACAACCCGCCCGCAAGCGCAACAACTCGGCAGTCATCTCGGTAAAATAATTCGCATTAACCCGGACGGTTCGGTGCCTACAGATAATCCATTTGCAAAACAATCCGGGGCGCTGCCCGAAATTTGGTCTCTCGGACACCGAAATCTTCAGTCGAGTACATTTGACGATCAAGGGCGGTTATGGACGGTGGAACACGGAGCGAAGGGGGGCGACGAACTAAATTTGATCGAAAAAGGCAAAAACTACGGATGGGCGATTATTAGTTACGGCGAGGAATATTCGGGCGAGCCGATACCAGGCAACATCACCGCTCGCGAAGGTTTAGAGCAGCCCGTTTATTACTGGGATCCGGTGATCGCTCCATCAGGTATGCAATTCTATACCGGGTCAGCTTTCCCCGCTTGGCGCAACAGCATTTTCATCGGCGGTCTGGCATCTCAAAAACTGGTGCGGCTGGTTATCAAGGACAATCGAGTGGTCGGTGAAGAACATCTGCTGGGAGAACGCCGCCAGCGAATCCGCGATGTGCGTCAAGGCATAGATGGCGCGCTTTACGTCGTTACGGACCAGGCAAATGGAGAACTTTGGAAAATCACGCCGAAACGCTAAACGGCAGTAAGGTCAAATGTTCTAATGCGATACGGTTCTAGAATTAATTCAAATTGAATTTAATTTGATTATTCCTCGATAAATTCAATAGCTCATTTTGGTTTTCCTGAACTTTTGAATTCGACAACAGTATCAGGGCGTTTTTGAAACAAAAAGAATAGCCGTGAGCGTTAAAACTTACGGCTTTTCTGTTTATTAATTAACTGTTGTTTTAATACAGATTATTGTTCGCTAACAAAATCAGCATCATTGACTGAATCATTAGTTGTTCTGACGATTGTTGATTGAGAGAAACTGAACTGTCGGGCTTTGATAGATAAAGTAACAGTCTCTCCTGCTGTGACATCATCAAAACGATAATAACCGAATGTAGTTGATCGCGCTGTCTGCTGATTGCCATTTGAATCAATCAAAGTAATCTGAACATTCCTGATACCTCTGCCCGAAGCTGTTGTGACTCTGCCAGAGACGGAAACGCTGGCAGCGGTCGGTGCCAGCTGCACTTCAAAGGCTCCGATGTCGGCTCCGTTGGCGGCGTTGGCGATTGCCTCATTATCAACCGGACGAGCGAATCCGCGCTGGTCGGTTCCGGTGGCGCTGCCTTTGTCAATCGCGGGTGAACCGGGCAGGAGAGCGTGGGTTTGGGTCGGTCCGCCGTTGTTCGCCAGCGGTCCCAGCAACGCAGGCTGTCCGGTGATGTTGTGCGTGCCCGTGAGCGTAGTGTTGGAGGTGTTCTGCACCAGGTTGTAATCGCCCGCTGTGACGGGACCGAAAATATCCGACAATATGTAGCCGCCCCCGTCGTTGCCGGCGACGATGCTGTTCGACAGGTTTAGCGACCCATCACTGTAAATGCCGCCGCCGCGAACTGCTCCATTCCCTGTGATGGTGCTGTTTGTAACGGTCAGCTGCCCGCTGATGTTCATGATGCCGCCGCCGCCGCGGGGACCTGTACCGGTGACGGCACTCGTCGAATTGCCGGAGATGGTGCTGTTGATGATCGTCAGCGTTCCATTGACATTGAAGAAACCGCCCCCGCCGCCGGTCTGCCCGGTCGCGGAATTGCCGGAGACGGTGCTGTTCGTAACAGTCGCGGTCGTGTTGGTGCCGGAAAAAATACCGCCCCCGACACCGGTGTCGGCGATGTTCCCTGAAACGGTGCTGTCAGTCATCAGAAGCGACGACAGCGACGACCCGCCATTCATATGGATGGCGCCGCCATCTTGTGAGCGATTCCCCGAAAGGGTGGTGCTGTAAATCGTCAGCGAGACGCCGCTGCCCGCGTAGATGGCGCCGCCGTCGCCGCTGCCCCTGTTATTTGAAAGGATGCAGCTCGTCAGAGTCAGCGCGCCGCCGGTCATATAGATGGCGCCGCCGAAATTCAAAAACACATTGGTGCCGGTGGCGGGGTTAATAGTCGAGACCCTGGTGCCGGTGCCGTCGCGCAGCGTGAGACCGGAAATGCCGACGTTGCCGCTGGTGATTATGAACAGTGAGACTGCGGAAATGCTGCCGGTGCCGTTGCCGGTGCCGCTCACCGCCAGACTGCTCGCGCCCGGACCGGTGATGGTCAGATCCTTGGCGATGGTGATCGCGGGTAAACTCATCTCGATGATGCCCGTCACGCTGAAGGTGATCGTGGCTCCGGCTGGCGCATACTTGACCGCTTCACGCAAGGTGCAGTTGGCTGCATTGCAGGCGCCGTCGTCGCCCTCGGCGAGCGTGTTGACGACAAAGCTTCCTGCCTGCGCGTGCGCCTGGCTGGAGGCTAGTAAAACAGTGAGCAGAATCAGGCACAAGCCTGAAATTGATAGTGAAGTTTTGTTAGTATTTTTCATTTGATATTACTTATTCTCCGTTCGGTGTTTGAAACAACGGTGTCATCACCGTTTTTGCGAGGCTGCAAACGATTAATCAAAGATACATTAAAAGGAAAAAAAGCGACCTGAGCGCCCACGTTACTCACTTCCAATAGTTCTAAGTTCGTAAGCCAAAGTTCTTAGCGCAGAGCTGCAATCACGCTTACAGCTTTTCTTTTCTTTTTAATCAAATTATTACTATCCGAAAACAGTCTCAAAAAGGGTCGTTAAGGTGACACAAATCTGAGTTAGCGATTAAATACACTAATCCGAATAGATAAGCTCTTTTGTAGCTTCTATTGGGTGTCTAAAGAAAATCATTGGATCATCAGCAAGTGTGACGATGTTACATTTGAGAGTATTACAAGCAAGGTATGTGTTATCACCTGTGTTTCGTATGTGTGAATCTATCAGTATTCCAATTTCAAACATTAACAAGGCAGTCATTAAGAAACTAAATCTTATTGAAATGCGACGCATAATTTTATGTTTAATAATTTGTAGCTTATATTGTTTCTGAAATAATTAAAAGCAATTTTCTGTGGGGTTTCTACACTTGTCTCAAAATTCTGCTTCAGAAGTGTCCTTAGACATAAAACCCGTTTTATTTCAGTAATGGTTGTCTATGACACGCATTTAGCTTACAGGAGTGTAAATTTGGGTATTTTCCCTCAAAAATAAATGTAGCGAAAATTGTAGCAACCACCTGCAGATATGAAGTATTACCGAGTGAAATACGATTCATAGAAATTCAATAGATACAAGGGTATAACACTCAATAACACTTGGTAAAAAACCGCTGAATAGAATTTGTAATCATCAGGTCGGCGGTTCAAATCCGTTCACCGGCTCAGTTTTAATTTATCGAAAGCAGAGAAAGGTATGTCTTAAACGGGCTGCCTTTTTTGTTTTGCTCATTAATAATTTTGTTTTGCACATTATTAGTTGACTGGATTAATTA